>JAZNRN010000090.1:0-3758 GCA_045590775.1 Acutalibacteraceae bacterium | reverse complement strand
TGAGGAAAGTATCACAAGCTCTTATGTTAAAAAAGAAAATCCCGATGTTATTATAAACATTGTTGATGCCACAAATTTAAGCCGCAGCTTGTTCTTTACAACACAGCTTTTAGAGCTTGGTATTCCGGTTGTTGTGGCGCTTAATAAAAGCGATATAAACCAAAGGAAGAAAACAAGTATTGACAGTCAAAAGCTTGCAAGGAAGCTTGGTTGTCCGGTTGTTGAAACTATATCCACATCTGCTGACGGCTTAAAGGCAGTTGTAAAAACAGCGATGTCTGTTGTCGGCACAAAGCAATATTCGCCCTATCACCAAATAATTACAGACCTGTCAGATAAAGCTCTTGTTGAGGAAGCTGATCGTGAGCGTTTTAAATTTGTAAACGCTATTGTGGCAGAAGTTGAAACCCGCAGGGTATTCACAAAGGATAAGAATTTCGGAGATAAGATAGATGCAGTTCTTACTAACAAATGGCTGGGTATTCCGATTTTTGCAGTTGTGATGTTTCTTGTGTTCCAAATTTCACAGGTTTGGGTGGGCGCTCCCATAGCCGATTTGTTAGTAGGTTGGCTTGAAGCATTTCAAGTCTTTATCGGGGAATTGCTCAAAAATGCAAGCCCGATTCTAAAGGCACTTCTTGTTGATGGTGTAATTGGCGGCGTAATTGCTGTTATTGGTTTTTTACCTCTTGTTATGGTGATGTATTTCCTTATCGCTATTTTAGAGGATTGCGGATATATGTCACGTGTGGCGATAGTTTTAGACCCTATTTTTAAAAAGGTTGGTCTTTCGGGCAAATCGGTTATTCCGTTTGTTATTACTATCGGCTGTGCGGTTCCCGGTGTTATGGCTTCTCGTACTATTCGTAATGAGCGTGAGCGTCGTGCCACCGCAATGCTTGCTCCTTTTATGCCCTGCGGTGCAAAGATTCCGGTTATAGCGTTGTTTGCAGGTGCGTTTTTTAATGATGCGGGTTGGGTAAGTACAGTTTGTTATCTTTCGGGTATTTTACTTATATTGATAGGTGCTTTACTTGTGAATCAAATCACAGGCTATAAGGCAAAAAAATCCTTTTTCATTATAGAAGTGCCCGAATATAAAGCTCCGTCTTTGTGGGGAGCGTTTAAGTCTATGTGCTCACGTGGTTGGGCGTACATTGTAAAGGCTGCAACTATTATACTTCTTTGCAATACGGCAGTTCAGATTATGCAGTCGTTTACCTGGAGCTTTACTGTCGCAAAGACCGCTGATACATCTATCCTAGCTTCTATTGCTGGACCCTTTGCTTACTTATTAGTTCCCGTTGTCGGTGTCCTTTCTTGGCAACTGGCTGCCGCCGCAATTACAGGCTTTATTGCAAAGGAAAATGTTGTCGGAACACTTGCGGTTTGCTTTGTGGGGCTTAAAAATCTTATCAATACAGAGGAGCTTGCTTTGATGGAGGGCAAAGGGGCAGAGGTTGCAGGTGTTATCGCAATTACAAAGGTTGCGGCTCTCGCATACTTAATGTTTAATCTTTATACTCCTCCTTGCTTTGCGGCCATCGGCGCTATGAATGCCGAAATGAAGAGCTCTAAATGGTTATGGGGCGGTATTGGCTTGCAACTTGGCGTTGGTTATACTGTAGCATATCTTGTATATACTGTCGGTACTCTTATTACCGCTTCTAATACTCTTAATATAGGTGCTGCAATAGGAGGTCTTGCAGCAGTGCTTGCCTTTGTTGCAACTTTGCTTGTCTTAATTGCAAACACAAATAAAAAAATCAAAACAGAAAAGGCACTCGGTAAAAAAATATGATTGAAAATATTATAATAATTGCCCTTGTACTGCTGGTAATTGCTTTTGCAGGATTTTATGTTTACAAGGCTAAAAAAAGTGGGCAAAGGTGTATCGGTTGTCCACACTCAAAGATGTGTAGCAGTAAAAATTGCGGTTGTTCGAAAAAATAACATACATACAAAAAGCTCCCGATAAGCCAATAAGGCTTGTCGGGAGCTTTTTTAAGTTTAAAGGGTTTTAGGATTAATCTTTAACCTTAACAAATTTATCGCCATCGATAGTTACGGTGTCATCCTCAAAGCTGAAATCGGCAGTTTCCTTTTCGCCTTCCATTTCAAGAGTGATTTTGTCACCGTCAATTTCGTAGTCGCAACTAACCTTTTGGTCCATAACTTCCATAACAAGAGTATCATCATCCTCAAAAATGATGGAAAAACCAAGGTCAGCAGAGTAATACTCGCCCTCGGGTTTTTTTGCACCACAACCTGCCAAAACAGATAAGAGCATAATTGCAATAACGGTCAAAGAAAGTAATTTTTTCATAAGAAATCCTCCTCAAAAAATATGCATCCAAATAGGATATATTTATTATAAAACTTTTAAAAAGTGATGTCAATGAGATTTAAGAAAATTTATCCAATAAAACGATATAATCTTGCAAAAAATGGTGTTATTTATAAAGTATTTTTGATTAAAACTTGTCGGGGTCAACGTATTGATGCCATACGTCAGACACACCATTTTCAGAGATAGAAAGAACGGTGCCACCATTTAAAGCGGGATTCCAATAGCATCCGGCACCTGCTTTTAGACCGAAAATAAACTTTATACCCTTATGTTTTATAATATAGTTGTTTACGTGGTCGTGTCCGCAGAGAATATGTTTTGTCGAGCCGAGCTCGGTTATCACATCAAACATACCTTCGTCAGCAGGATAACTGCTGATTCCCTCGTACTTTACACCGCAAGAGCCTGCGTATCCCTCATTCCAATTATCCGCATCGGCGCTGTTTTCAGGCTTTATGGATGCGGGGTCGAGCGACTTGTTGAATGCACTTTCCCACGCTTCACGATAGGCATAGATAGGAATATGTAATATGATTGTGGTGTCGTTACAGCCAAGGTCTTTTAGCATTTTTATTTGCTCGCGATACCATATAAGTTGGTTTGGTGTAAGCTTTGCCCACTCGTTAGATTCCGTGCCGTCGAAAGCGGTATATGGTGATTTGTCGTGCGAGTCCATCATGATGATACCCTCAACAATTTTGCCGTTTTCTTCAATAGCGATTACATAGTTGCCGTTGCCAAGCTCTTTATCGCCTTTTTCATAAACACATAATGGACGCGACAAATACCGAGTCGCAACTGCTTCGACAAATTCGGGACCGTCTTGATTGTCGTGGTTGCCCCATATCGGCGCCCAAGGTATATTAAAGCTGTCTAAAAAATCAGCCAAAGCATCATAAGATGCATCATGACCTGCCCATGCAAGGTCGCCTGAAATTGTGATAAGGTCAGGCTTTGTCACCTCTACAAGCTCGGTGATAGTATTGGTTAAAATGGTGCGGTTTTTATGTCCTTCGGCCCATTCTTCTGTGCTAAGTTGAGGGTCGGTAAGATTAAGAATTTTAAAATCCTTACCGGGCTTTTTTTGTAAAGTAATCATATATATATACCTCGCAAAATATTTTCTATTATTTTAATTCTGAAGTGTGTAATCCCATGCAGGAAATTGACTCGTTTCCTGCATATAAATGTGAGGTGTCAGCAATGCCGGCAAATATAGCATGTGCTATCGAATTTTTGACAATATGCTCCTCCATAAAGAAATACCATTGTCCGAATTTGGTGAAATTGCAAATCGGGAATTGTGCGATTTGCAAAACAGGTATAACAATATAAAAATCGACAAATATGTAATTATGCCGAACCATATTCACGCAATAATTATAATCCAAAACGATGCGGCAGGAGC
>JAZNRN010000089.1:0-15062 GCA_045590775.1 Acutalibacteraceae bacterium | reverse complement strand
CGCTTTTATTATCCACGTGATTTAAAAGGATTTATTAAAGGAATTTCTCCCGTAAATGACGGAAAAAGCGGCGGGACAGACGAATACATAATGCTCTCACTACGCCTTTCAAGCGGTATTGATTTGTATAAATTCAAAACGCTTTTCGGAAAAAATTTTCCACAAAAAGCAATAGATAAAGCAAGGACATTAGAAAAACACAATTTGCTGAAAGTAACTGATAAAAATATTTATCTCACAAATAGCGGTATGCTTTTATCTAACAGTATAATCACAGAAATTTTGGAGGCTTTAGAATGAAAACCTTAAAAATTCATCTTATAAGACACGGTATTACCGATGCAAATCTTTTAGGACAGTATATCGGCTCTAAAACCGACTTGCCCATTTGTCCCGAAGCCTTAAAGGAGCTCGATTTTTTAAAGAAAAACTACGAATATCCTCAAATCGATGCTCTTTATTCAAGTCCAATGCTTCGTTGCCGACAGACAGGTGCTATCCTTTTTGAAGGCTTTGAGCCAATTCTTATCGAAAATTTAAAGGAATACGACTTCGGTGATTTTGAGGGTAAAACCGCTTTAGAGCTTGAAAACAATCCCGAATTTTTAAAATGGACTTCCGGACAAAATACCGCTACCCCCGGTGGTGAGGACAATAGCGATTTTGTAAAAAGACTTTGTGTAGGGCTTAATCAAATCGTACTCGATATGATAGAAAAGGACTTTGAAAGTTCAGCTGTCATTATGCATGGTGGTGCTATTATGATGTTGCTGGCGGCTTGTGCCGTTCCCCGTCACACACCTGCAGAATGGACTGCCGACCAAGGCCACGGTTACTCCCTTCGCATCACACCTTCACTCTACCATAAAAGCGGTATTGTCGAGGTTACACACATAATTTAATTCATAATTACACACAAAAAACAGGAAGTCACTTTGTAAAGAAGTTTCTTCCTATTTTTTTATTTTAGGAATTAAAGTATTCCTTTTGGTTTTTATTGCAAACACCTTCACGGTTGTCATTAAAGCGGGAACCAGAGCGAAAGCAGATTTTGACTTACAAATATAACAACGATTTTGATTTAAAAGACGCAAAAAAGATTGACAAAGATATTTTGTGGTTTTATAATTATATAGTTAAAGATTTATATAAAAACGGAGGGAATGCTTATGCAAGAAGAAATTTTTGAACTGATAACCGAAAAGAAATATTCCAAATTGCGAAGTATTCTCTGCGATATGAATCCTGCGGATATTGCGCAAATACTTGAGGAAACCACCTCGGAGGAGCAACTGCCTGTAATCTTCAGAATTTTACCAAAGGAATTGGCGGCCGAAACCTTTGCGTATATGGATGCCGATTTGCAGGAGCATCTTATCACGACCTTCAGCGACGCCGAGCTTAAAGCGGTTTTTGATGAGTTGTTTGTCGATGATACTGTAGATATTATTGATGAAATGCCGGCCTCTGTTGCAAAACGCATTTTAAAGCATACAGATGCCGCCACACGAAAGCTAATCAATCAAATTTTAGCCTATCCCGACGATACAGCCGGCAGTATTATGACTACCGAGCTTGTTGACCTCAAAAAAACTATGACGGTTGATGAGGCTTTTGACAAAATCAGAAAAATCGGTCTTGATGCCGAAACCATCTATACCTGTTATGTAACTGACCGCAGCCGACATCTTTTAGGTATTGTAACGGTTAAGGATTTACTTTTAAATCCCAAAGACTGCCTTATCGACGATCTGATGGATGAAAACATTATTTTTGCCAACACCCTTGATGACAAGGAAGAGGTTGCAAACCTTTTTGATAAGTATGACCTTATGGCACTTCCTATTGTTGATAAGGAAAATCGACTTGTCGGTATTGTAACGGTTGACGACGCTATTGACGTTATGCAGGATGAGGTAACCGAAGATTTCGAAAAAATGGCGGCTATCACGCCTACCGATGATGCCTATTTAAAAACAAGTGTTTTCAGTATTTTTAAAGCAAGAATACCTTGGCTTATGTTGTTGATGCTTTCAGCAACCTTTACAGGCGCCATTATTTCAAGCTTTGAATCACGACTTACTGCAATCCCAGCCCTCATCGCTTTTATCCCTATGCTTATGGGTACTGCCGGTAACAGCGGAAGCCAATCATCTGTTACGGTTATTAGAAGTATTTCGCTCGGAGACATTGAATTTAAGGACATTTTCAAGGTTTTATGGAAGGAATTGCGAATTTCCGTCATTTGCGCTGTGGCGCTTGCCATTGTTAACTTTGTAAAAATGTGGCTTGTCGATTATAAGCTACTGCACAATTTTGATACAGGCCTTGAAATTTTAGAAATTACTGTTGTTTGTATCGCACTGATTTTTACGGTAATTATCGCAAAAATCATTGGCGCTGTTCTTCCGATTTTAGCTAAAAGAATAGGTCTTGACCCTGCTGTTATGGCAAACCCATTTATTACAACCATTGTAGATGCGGTTTCGCTTGTTATCTATTTCGGTGTTGCTATTATCTTTTTGATTTAAATTTTATAAAAAAATATGGCTGAAGCATATTGCTTCAGCCATATTTTTATTTTCTATAGTATGTATAATAAACAATTATATACGCTTTTTTAATATCTCGAATCTATCATGCTGAACATTTGGATTCATCTGCCGACCATTTGGCAGATTGTATCGGAGCCTTCGGTTCTTTTTCTTTTTAAAAGATTTAACATATCATTGGCTAACCTTTTTCATAACCGAAAATTCAAAATCCTCTGCTTTGTAATTTTCAAGAAAATCTATAAGCTCTTTTTCATCACTAAAGCTTTTAAAAATACTCCTCGCACCGTCGGTCATAAATTCGCCCTTAACTGCATCATCGAGCATTTTTAAAAGATTGTCAAAATAACCGTTTATGTTAAAAAGAACAACAGGCTTATTATGCTGACCCAACTGTTTTAGAGTAGCTATTTCAAAAAGCTCGTCAAATGTACCTATACCGCCGGGGGTTGCAATAAAGGCATCTGATTTTTCCTCTAAAATCTGCTTTCGCTCCCTCATTGTTTTGGTATAGATAAACTCCGCACACATAGGAAACAAAACACCGTCAACATTGAAAAAAGAAGGAGCAATTCCTATTGCCTTGCCACCCGCTTTTGTAATGCCTCGTGCCGCCGCTCCCATAAGTCCACGAGCACCGCCACCAAAAATCAAGGTGTGTCCCCTTTTTCCCATTTCTTTACCTAACATTTCAGTCTTTTCGATGTAAAGCTTATCAATAGTATCACTTGAAGCACCATAAAGACAAATATTCATAATCTTTCTCCGTTCAAAACTGCGTTTATAAGTATATCGCCTTCGTATTCGAGTTTGAGTGAAAAGAAGTCTGCCTTTTCTTCAATAAGTCTCAAGAAAATTTTGTCACCCTCCCAAATAGGAAGATTATAAATATCGGAAATTTTCACCCACTCAAGCCTGCCTTCATCACATTCTTTTAGCTCTCCGGAAAAATCGTTTGAATGAAAAATGTGCATATATTCAGTTTCCCAAACATCAGAAACAAAAGTCACTATGCCACAATATTTTGCAGTATTAAGGATAAGCCCCGTCTCTTCAAAAGTTTCCCTTTTGTTACATTCCTCGGGGCTTTCCTTGTCCTCAAATTTTCCGCCGATTCCAACCCATTTGTCATGGTTTAAATCGTTTTCCTTTTTTATGCGGTGAAGCATTAGATATTTACCGTCTTTTTCAATATGACAAAGCGTAGTATTTCTCATCTAATAATCCTCTGTGATTTCGGTGGGAGTGTGTACATACCCGTCAATATAGAAAACATCAGTGTTAACATGGTCCTGATCACGCAAATTATTGTACTGTATCCTCTCGTAATCATAAAGCTTTTCTGTATAGGGAGATTTATCCTCCCAAGCATAATGCCTGCCGTCCTTATCAATATATCCTACGGTATCGATAACCGGCAATTCCTTTGCCAGCTCAAGCAAGTATTTATTATACTCGGTAAGCTTTACTCCCGCCGTTTTCAAAACTATTGACGAAAGGTAATTTACGCTGATTTGCTCGATATACTGTTCTTCTATATCGTAATTTGCCCAAATATAAAAAGGTGTAGCGTGACGAAGCTGATTTTGTCTGATAGAAAGATTTGCAATACTCTTAATACCCATAATCTCTTCTATGAACGCTTTTTCAACAGTCGGATGATGGTCACCAAACATACAAATAACGGTTGGCTCCTTGACCTTTGAAAAATACTTTATAAGCTCCTTGAAGGCATCATCACTTTGCTTTACAAGTGAAAGATATTGATTAACCTTCGGATATTGCTTTGAAAGCGAGGTTGTATAAATTTTTTCCTCAAAATTATCTGCAACCGCAGTGTATCCACCGTGATTTTGCATTGTAACATTAAATGCAAAATACGGCTTTTTCTTATCCCGATTTTTATAATCCTCAATAAGCCATTTATAGTTGTATGAATCGCTTACATATTGTCTTGTGAACATTTTAGTAAGCTTGGGATAATTGGTATCAACATATTCTTGTATCTCATTTGGGTCACTGCTGTTAGCCTTATAAAAAGCATACAGCTCCTCATCAACCATATCCTCAAAGCTTATAAACCTGTCAAAACCAAAGTTACTGTAAACCTCTGTTCTGTCCCAACCGGAAGCGTAATAAGGGTGGTATCCGAGGGAAGTGTAGTTTTGCGCTTCAAGAGTGGATACCAGTGATGCCAACGGGTCATCAACATAAAGCATATACGCATTACTTTGTGCGGGCAAAAATGCAGTCGAGTGACCGGTTAAAAATTCAAACTCGGTATTCGAGGTGCCGGCTCCGACAACAGGAACATAGGTATAACCCTTTATCGTATTCTTTTCAAGACTTCTTAAAAATGGCATATAGTCCTCGTTTGTCTCAAAATCACCGAGTATTTTGAGGTCAGCAAGTGACTCGTTCATAATGCAAATAATATTTGGTTGCTTTCCTGTATTGTTATACTTGTCTTCTGTATTCAAATCATCCACCTTGTCACCTACAGACTGATGGTCATAGCCCGATGGCGTCGGCAGAGTTATATACCTCGCATTACAGAAGAAGTTATAGACAAAACCGTATTCGTTATACCATCTTGACATATTCCAAAAATACGGTTTTATACCCAAATCTACAAAAAAGTCGGTTGTGAAATAAGAAAAAATCAAAACAAGACTCATTGTTCCTGAAATTACTCGACATATAATTCTAGAATTGAGTTTATACTTCGGGGTTTTGATTTTTATTGCAAGTATGGTTATCAAAATAAAAACCAAAATTGCCAATATCATTTGTGCAGGAGGTGTATAATCATAAGTATTAGCAACTGCACCGGCAGTCCCTATACTCCATAAATCGCTCGGAACCAGCGGTACACCTCTAAATTCCATAATATAACAATGAGCCACCGCAAAACCTAATATAATTGAGTTTATACTCAAAAAAGTGATTTTAAAGCTTCCGCTTATTGCAAAAACAAAAAGATAAAGCAGAAGAATTATTATATAATTTCCCAAAACAGCAATAGGTTTCATTTTGAAAATAAATACGCTGTTAAGAGCCTCTGCTACACTCATTGCAAGAAAGGGCATTATGAAAAGGCTTAAAGTTTTGATAAATTTGTTTTTCTTCGGGTTTCTGAACTTAACGGTAAAAGCCACCGACAAGCCTATAATCATAGGTAAAATCAGAGCCGCAGAAAACATATACCACTTAGACTCAAAGTTTGAATCAACAAATTGACGATACAAAACCATTACGCAAATAAACAAAACTCCGGTCATAACAACTGCGGTAATTTTTGCTTTTTTGGAAGTTTTTACCTCAAAAACCCTGTTAAACGAATCAATAGCATTAGCTTTTGCAGTAGTCAAAAAATTATATACAATTTCTAAAATCGACACTAATTTATCGACAAATTTCATTATAACATTCCTTTCTTACATCAAAAACAAATCTACAATAACATAGATTTTTTGCGAAAGTATGTACAAAATGCTCACTTGTTTGATAATTTTTTCAATATGAGATTATTTTGAGAAATTATTTGTCCTATTCCGTAAATAACAAAAAGGGTTATAAGCGAAATTATTACGCCGACAACAAATACACCGATTGCAACGGTAGTAAATACCTTATCAACGTAAATCAATGCACCGCCAATAGCACCAAAAAGGGCTAAAATGCCAAAGGCTGAAATAAATGAAGATATTTTTATCATTTTATCCAAATGGGTTAAAGCCTTTTTTAAATACTTTTCGCTGATGGTTTCATCTTTTTCGTTAGTTGTTTTATTAGTTTTAAAAGTATCTGACATAAGTTACATCTCCGTTCTGATACCTAATCCTTTTTTGAAATTTTATCCTTCTTTTTTAACGCCGATTGTTACCTTTTCGCCGTTAATATCCCATTCCTTTACAAATCCCACAGGAGTACAACTTATGAGTGAATCAGCCAAAGTGTCGCCCGAAATTTCATTTTTGTTAGAAAGGGCTATATCCACTACATTCTGATTTCCCTCTAAAGTGATAGAAATATGGTCGGTAACATTAAATCCTGCTTCCTTACGCATGGTTTGGATTTTACTTACCAATTCTCTGACAAAGCCCTCGTCAATAAGCTCTTTAGTAAGTGTAGTATCAAGTGCTACGGTGATTCCTCTGTCGCTTACTGTAAAGAAGCCTTCTTTTTGATTGGCTTCAATAAGCAGGTCATCGGCTGTAAGCTCAATCTCTCCTATTGAAATATTAAGCTTTATAGCACCGTTTTCATCCAATTCCTTTTTAGCTGCATTACCGTCGATTTCAGACAGTATGCTGCGGATTTCACCCAAGTTTTTGCCGAATTTCGGACCTAATGTCTTTAATTGGGGCTTAAAGGTATAGCTTACAAAGCTGTCAACCGCATTTGTAAAGGAAACATTTTTAATATTAAGCTCGTCACGAATAATTTCGGTGTAAAAATCGTCCAAATCGCCGTCAAGCTTTACGTACATAAAGCCCAAGGGCTGACGGTTTTTGAGAGAAGAACCATTACGTGCGCTTCGACCGAGTACCACAATTTCAAGAACCTTCTTCATCTGTTCTTCAAGCTTTGTATCAATACGATTTTCCTCAATTTCAGGGAAAGAACAAAGATGAATACTAACCGGTGCTTGCTTGTCAATATTACGAACAAGGTTTTGGTAAATATTCTCGGTCATAAAGGGAATCATTGGAGCAGCTGCTTTAGCCACCGTTACAAGAGCAGTATAAAGGGTCATATAAGCAGCAACCTTATCATCGGTCATACCCTGTACCCAATATCTTTCTCTGCCACGTCTTACATACCAGTTACTCATTTCATCAACAAATTCCTGTAATGCACGAGCAGCTTCGGGAATACGGTAATTAGATAAATTTTCATCAACCGCTTTAACTGTTGAGTTGAGACGTGACAGAAGCCACTTGTCCATAACTGTTAAAGCTACATCGTTAATATTATAATCATTTGGATCGAATTTATCGATATTTGCATAAAGCACATAGAAGGCATAGGTATTCCAAAGGGTACCCATAAACTTGCGTTGACCTTCAATTACTGCTTTATCGTGGAAACGGTTAGGAAGCCAGGGCGCTGAATTTGTGTAGAAATACCAACGAATAGCATCTGCACCGAATTTTTCTAAAGCATCAAACGGGTCAACTGCATTACCCTTTGACTTACTCATCTTTTGGCCGTTTTCATCTTGAACGTGACCAAGTACTATTACGTTTTTAAATGGAGCTTTGTCAAAAATAAGAGTTGAGATTGCAAGCAACGAATAGAACCAACCTCTTGTCTGATCTACCGCCTCAGATATAAAGTCTGCGGGGAATTGTGATTCAAACAAGTCCTTATTTTCAAAGGGATAATGGTGTTGTGCAAAGGGCATTGAACCACTGTCAAACCAACAGTCGATAACCTCGGGAACACGATGCATTTCCTTGCCGCATTTAGCACATTTAATTGTAACACCGTCTATAAATGGGCGGTGAAGCTCGATTTCATCAGGACAGTTATCCGACATGCTCTTTAATTCCTCAATACTGCCTATTGAGTGCATATGACCGCATTCACAGGTCCAAATATTAAGAGGAGTACCCCAATATCTATTACGTGAAATGCCCCAATCCTGAACATTTTTAAGCCAATCACCGAAACGACCCTTACCGATGCTCTCAGGAATCCAATTTATAGTGTTGTTATTCTTAATAAGGTCATCCTTAACATCGGTCATCTTGATAAACCAAGATTCTCTTGCATAGTAGATAAGAGGAGTGTCACATCTCCAACAATGAGGATATTCGTGCTCAAATTTAGGAGCATCAAAAAGTAATCCCTTAGCTTCCAAATCTACCAATACCTTTGGGTCGGCATCCTTTACAAAAAGACCTGCATAAGGAGTTTCCTCAGTAAGCTCACCCTTGCCGTTTACAAACTGAACAAAGGGTAAATCATAACGACGACCTACCTTTGCGTCATCCTCACCGAAAGCGGGAGCAATATGAACAATACCTGTACCGTCAGTCATTGTAACATAACTGTCACAGGTGATGAAGTGTGCCTTTTTATTCTGCTTTTCGCAAACGGGCTTTACAAAATCAAATAAAGGCTCGTACTCTTTATGCTCTAAAGCAAGACCTGTAAACTCTTCAACAATTTCGTAAGCTGGGGTTTCCTCTGTTGCCAATTTACCGAGAACCTTGTCAAGCAAAGCCTTTGCCATATAGTAGGTATATCCGTCATTAGCCTTTACCTTGCAGTAGGTTTCATCGGGATTTACACAAAGTGCCACGTTTGAGGGAAGAGTCCAGGGTGTTGTAGTCCAAGCAAGGAAATATGCATCCTCGCCCACTACTTTAAAGCGTACAACCGCACTTCTCTCCTTTACATTTTTGTAACCTTGTGCTACTTCATGTGAAGAAAGAGGTGTTCCGCAACGAGGACAATAAGGCACAATTTTAAAGCCCTTATACAAAAGACCCTTGTCGAAAATCTGCTTTAAAGCCCACCATTCAGACTCTATAAAATTATTGTCATAGGTAACATAAGGGTCATCCATATCAGCCCAAAAGCCGACAGTTTTTGAAAAATCCTCCCACATTCCCTTATATTTCCAAACGCTCTCTTTACAATGAGCTATAAAAGGCTCCAAACCGTATTCTTCAATTTGTTCCTTTCCGTCAAGACCCAAAAGCTTTTCAACCTCAAGTTCTACAGGAAGTCCGTGAGTATCCCAACCGGCTTTTCGAGGAACCATACAGCCCTTCATAGTACGATAACGGGGAATCATATCCTTTATAACACGGGTAAGCACGTGGCCGATATGCGGTTTTCCGTTTGCAGTCGGAGGACCGTCATAAAACACGTATGGTTCGCCCTTTGCACGCTCCTCTATACTCTTTTCAAAAATTTGGTTGTCACTCCAAAATTTTTCTATTTTCTTCTCTTCTTCAACGAAATTAAGATTAGGTGAAATGCTGTTATACACTTCATTTGCTCCTTTCAAAAAACGCAAAAGCACCTTACCTGTGGCAAGGCACTTTTTCTGATTATGTTTTAAAATTAGTCTTTAGCTGTGGGGATTTGTTGCTTGAGTGCAGCACGTGTTTTGCGCACTTCGCCCAAATTTGCAGTTAAACCTTCATCAGCACGACGCATAATATCATCAACAAAATCCTGAGCGGCCTTTCTCATTTCACGGCTCTTTGTTTGAGCGGTTGCAATAATTTCAGCAGCCTTAGCTTGTGAAAGCTTTACGATTTCTTCCTGTGCCACCATAGCCTTTGCTTTTTCTTCTGCGTTACGGATAATTCCGTCAGCCTCACGCTTTGCATTAGTAATAATATCTGCTCTGTCAGCAACAATGCCTTTAGCCTGTTTAATTTCGGCAGGAATGTTAAGACGAATATCGTCAACAACTGCTCTTAACTTTTCGATGTCGATAACGGATTTTTTACCGGGGATTTTAATACCGCTGTCAAGGACTTCGTCAAATTCTTCTAATAATTGGTCAAGTGTCATTTTTCTTTCCTCCGTAAAACCTGAAATTCAGGTGTTTTATTTTTTTATTCTGTTTATAATATCCTGCTTGATAACATCCGGTACAAAGCTTCCTATATCTCCGCCCATTAAAGCTATTTGCTTTACCATACTTGAGCTTAAATACATATTTTGCGCCGCTGTTGTCAAAAACAGGGTTTCAACATTTGGATTAAGCTTTTTATTAGTAAGTGCCATTTGAAATTCATATTCAAAATCTGACATAGCACGAAGGCCCTTTATAATTGCGGTAGCTCCGACATCAGCGGCATAATCCGCAAGTAAGCCCTCATAATGCACAACCTCAACATTAGATATGTCGGGAATACATTTTTTAATCATCTCGACTCTTTCACCCGGGGTAAAGGAACAATTTTTAGCCGTGTTACCTGCAACAACAACTATCAATTTTTCAAACATATTGGCCGCCCTCGTAATAATGTCAAGATGACCATAAGTTACAGGGTCAAACGAACCCGGACATATTGCAATTTCGCATTTTGCCATCAACCTTGCCCCTTTCTGTAAACAGTAAGATTGATTTTACCGTAAGAATAGGTTTTCAAAACATAAAAACCTCCGATTGTTTCAGGTAATTTTACCATTGGGGGATGTTCACAAACAATCAGACCATAATCACTCATAAGAGGCAAAACCGATTTCAAAGCGTTTTCCAAAATGCCCTCATTATAAGGCGGGTCCAAAAACGCAATGTCAAAAGTATCTCGGCACATAGCACAAAAAGATGAATAATCGGTATTATACACCTTTGCCTTGTCTTCAAGACCGCACAGCGCAATATTCTTTTTTATAATCTTCACAGAAGCCGAAGAATTATCAACCAAAACGGCACTCTCGGCGCCTCTGCTTAACGCTTCTATGGAAAGCTGTCCAGAACCTGCAAATAAATCGAGTATTCTTCTTCCCTCAATATCAAATTGCAAAGCACTGAAAAGGCCTTCTTTTACCTTATCCGAGGTGGGTCTAACATCCATACCATCGGGAGTGAAAAGGCGTTTACCCTTACAAATGCCTGTAATTACACGCATTAACATCACCAAAATATATAATCGGCACAATTATAGCACCTATCACATTATCACACTAAACAGTATGTTTTGTCAACACTTTTTTAATTAAATTAAAATTTTTCCTTTATTTTATTTTATTTATAGTGTATAATGTTGTTTATGAGGTGATAAAATGCTTAAAGTATATTTTTTCGAGGATAAAGAAAACCGACTGACTTTAAACGACCTTTCGGCCTTTTGCTATGCTTTTATTAAAACCTTTTGCCCTAAAAGACCGATAATTTCAACAACAAAAAACGGCAAACCCTACCTCAAATACGCATCTGATTTACATTTTAGCATTTCTCATTCCAAAAACGCTGCAGCAGTTGCTGTAAGCGACAAAGAGGTTGGCATTGATATTGAAAAGTTCCGTATCTTTGACAAGCGTGTTGCAGAAAGGGTTTTGCTTTCAGATCTGACAGACAATATGGAACTTTTAAAATTGTGGACCAAATGCGAGGCCGCTATTAAGCAAAAGGGCTTGAGGCTTCGTGATATTAAGAACATTGTTGTAAACACTAATGTCAACGATATTCATACCTTTGAATATAGAAATTTTGTAGTATCGGTTTATAATGGCACAAAGGAAGCGCCCGTTTTTTCAGAAATTGATGATGAAGAAGCTACAAAGATTCTTGAAAACACCTTGTTAATATGATATAATCGTCTGGTTGATTATCAAATTAGGAGAGATTTTTTAGTGGCAGATTTAAAAAAAGAAATTGAAAGACGTCGTACCTTTGCGATTATATCCCACCCTGATGCCGGTAAAACGACCTTGACTGAAAAGTTTCTTTTGTACGGCGGTGCTATACAGCAGGCAGGCTCGGTTAAAGGCAAAGCCACTGCAAAGCACGCAGTAAGTGACTGGATGGACCTTGAAAAACAAAGAGGAATTTCAATTACTTCCTCTGTTATGCAGTTCGAATATGACGGATATTGTATAAATATTCTTGACACTCCGGGACACCAAGACTTCTCGGAAGATACCTACCGTACACTTATGGCGGCAGACAGCGTTGTAATGGTAATCGATGCCGCAAAGGGTATTGAAGCTCAAACAAGAAAGCTTTTTAAAGTGGTTGCCAGAAGAAATATCCCGATTTTCACCTTTATAAATAAGCTTGACCGTGAGGCACGTGACCCGTTTGAGCTTTTGGATCAATTAGAAAAAGAATTTGGAATCGGCACCTACCCTGTTAACTGGCCTATTGGCTGTGGTGTTGATTTTAAGGGTGTATTTGACCGTGACAGACGAGAAATTTTGACCTTTAACGAATTTCACAGAGGTCAAGATAAAATCAAAGCCATCTCCTGTGATATTACCGATACAGACAAGCTTGATGAGCTGATAGGTCCGTATCAAAGAGCCGAGCTTGTTGACCAAATTGAGCTTTTAGACGGAGCTAGCTTTGAATTTGATTTAGACAAAGTTAGAAATGGTAAGCTCTCCCCTGTTTTCTTTGGTTCAGCGCTTACCAACTTCGGTATAGAGCCTTTCCTTGAAAACTTCCTTAAAATGACTACCCACCCACTTTCACGTACATCGGGTGAAGAAGAGGTATCCCCTTTTAGTGAAGATTTTTCAGCTTTTGCATTTAAAATTCAAGCTAATATGAATAAAAATCACCGTGACAGAATCACGTTTTTCAGAATTTGTTCGGGTAAATTTGAGCGTGGAGCTGACTACTACCACGTACAAGGCGGAAAAACCGTTCGACTTTCACAGCCACAACAGATGATGGCGGAAGAAAGGCAAATTGTAAACGAGGCTTATGCCGGCGATATTATCGGTGTCTTTGACCCCGGTATTTACTCTATAGGTGATACGGTATGCTCGGCTAAACACAAGGTTCAGTTTGAAGGAATACCTACCTTTGCTCCCGAGCATTTTACACTTATTGAGCAAAAGGACAGCCTTAAGCGTAAGCAATTTGTCAAGGGTGTTGAGCAAATCGCTCAAGAGGGTGCTATACAGATTTTCCACGAGCCGAACAGCGGTATGGAGCGTGTTATTGTCGGTGTTGTAGGTGTGCTACAATTTGAGGTTTTAGAACACCGCCTTAAAAACGAATACGGTGTTGACATTATTCGTAACGACCTGCCGTATCAATATGTTCGCTGGGTTAAGAACGAAGGCATTGATATAAAGAAATTAAATCTCACTTCTGACACAAAATGGGTACAGGATTTTAAAAATAATAATTTGCTCATTTTCACAAGCGAGTGGAATATAAATTGGGCTCTTGAAAGAAATGAAGGCTTAATTTTAGAGGATTTCAGTAAAAATTAGGTATATAAAAACGCAACCGTTTTTCGGTTGCGTTTTTGATTATTTAATTATTGTACAGGTGTTCCGCAGGAGGTGCAGAATTTTGCTTCAAATGAAAGCTCTTTACCACAGTTTCTGCAAACATTTTTAATTTGAAAACCTGTGGTTTCATTTTCTGTTGTTACGGTTTTGGGTTCTATGTTCTCGCTTTCCCTTCTTGTTCCACAAGAAGTACAGAAAAGTGCGCCTTCTTTTAAAACGCTACCGCAGTTTTTACATAAATTAGAATCATCAACTGTTGCTTCGGGTTCTGCTACAACTTCGGGTTCTGCTACAACTTCAGGTTCAACTACAACTTCAGGTTCTGCTGTAGCCTCAACCTTCGTTCCACAAGATGTACAGAACAATACACCGTCTTTTAAAATGTTTCCGCAATTTTTGCAGAGATTTGCATTCTCGGTAGGTTGAGCCTCAGGGTCGGCAGCGGGTATCGGTTCAACCTTTGTTCCGCAAGAGGTGCAGAAAAGAGCATTCTCAGCAAGTGCTTTTCCGCAATTTCGGCAAACACAGCCTTGTAAATCCTGTTCTTCTTCGGGTTGCATTCTTGCTCCGCAAGAGGTGCAAAAAACAGTGTCCTGTGACACCATATTTCCGCAACTTTGACAAGGAATAAAGCCTTTTAATCTGAAAATATCGGTCTTGTACTTTTCAACATTTTCTCTGATTTCTTTTACTTCTGTAACAAAGGACAATAATTCTTTGTCAAAATCCTCCGGGTGAGCATTTAAATATGCTTCACCTAATTGTGAATATGCTTTATCTAATTTTTTTTGTTCATCTGCAAGTGTTGCACTTAATTTCACCACTTCAGCTGTATCTTTTGTTTTTTTAACGACTCCCGAACTTGTTTCGGAAATTTTTTTACCCAAATCTTCAAAAAAAGCCATTGTAAAACCTCCAAAAATTTCTTTACACAAGGATTATATCATACAAATATTTTCAAGTCAATCGGCATATTTAAACTAAAATGAAATTTTAAATGCTCTGAATATACAAAAAAAGACCGAAGGAAAATCCTTCGGTCAAAATTGTTTTGTGTAATAAATTACTGAAGCTCAACAGTTGCGCCAACTTCAGAAAGCTTTGTTTTGATTTCTTCAGCTTCATCCTTGGAAACTGCTTCCTTAAGAGTCTTAGGAGCGCCGTCAACAAGAGCCTTTGCTTCTGCAAGACCAAGACCTGTGATTTCACGAACAGCCTTAATAACCTTAATCTTTTCAGCGCCTGCTTCCTTAAGGATTACGTCGAATTCGGTCTTTTCTTCAGCTGCTGCTGCGCCGCCTGCTGCGGGAGCTGCTACTGCAACTGCTGCTGCAGCGGATACGCCGAATTCTTCTTCTACTGCTTTAACGAGCTCTGAAAGCTCAAGTACGGTAAGAGTCTTTAACTCTTCAATCATAGCTGTGATTTTCTCTGATGCCATTTTATTTTCCTCCAATAAATGTTTTTAATTTTTAATTTAATTAAGCTTCGTTTTCTTTATCTACGATAGCTTGTACAGCGCGAGCGAATGCCGCGATAGGTGCCTGGAAGGCATTGCAAACT
>JAZNRN010000088.1:0-13369 GCA_045590775.1 Acutalibacteraceae bacterium | reverse complement strand
ATTGTTGGTAAGTGTTTTGTGTGCAATTAAGTATATCGGCAATTTGTTGTAGTGTCAAATCACGGTCTTCACGCAATTCTTTTAACTTCATTAAATCACATCCTAACATAAATATTATAATTATCTCTAATTGAGATAATGACTTTTATCTCAAAATGTGATATTGTTCTATCGTAAAAATGTTTTGCTCCAATTGTTGCTACACAAAAACTAAAATAGAACCCACCTCAAAAGCGATTGGTTCTGTTTTGGCGCGCTGAAGAAGATGTGTCCGCTTTCAGCGTACACCACCCTCGGCGACCGCAAATTGAAATTTGCAGTACCCGCCTCACGCTTCGAGCCTAAAAACATTACAACGTAATGTTTTCTTAACGGCTCTCACCCTCTCAGAGTTCGAATCTTCTTATTATATAAAAAAATAACAGCCCTACAAAAGTAGAACTGTTATTTTGGCGCGCTGAAGAAGATTCAAACTCCCGACCTTCTGGTCCGTAGCCAGACGCTCTATCCAGCTGAGCTATCAGCGCAAAATGCATGTCTTTTTTAACCGCCATAGTATAATATCACATCTTATTTGTAAAATCAAGTCTTTTTTTTAATTTTTTTAAATCACCAAAAAAATTTAAAAAACGCCGAATAACTTTATTCAGCGCTTTTTAACTTTTACAGTAAATTCTTTTTGACAGCGTGGACATACTGTTTTATGCTTGCCTTCTCTATATGGTAATCGTAAAACCGCCTTACAGGAAGGACATTTTTTATAAACGTGAAATCTATCGGCTCTTCTTTGTGCTTCAATTTCTCTTTTCTTTTTAAAATAATGCACCTTGTCCAAAAACCAATCATTTTCCCTTTGCCGAGCATTTATGTTTCGTGAAAACAATCTATATATTTGAAAAAACATCAATGCGTATATAAACAGCTGCAATATCCAAGATCGCAAAATAATATTTATCACCGCTAATGCTACAGCAAAAACGAAAATAAAGTTACCGAGTGCATCTGCGCCATATCTTCCGCTTAAAAACTGCATCAATTTATATCTAAAATTCATAGAATCTCCCTTCCTAACGTTTTACAGATTTAGTTTAGCAAAAAAATGTTAAGAAAGAATAAATAAAAATTAAAGAATAATTTTAACTTCCTTTTGACTCATATTATATTCTCTGTATGTAACACCTGCGGCATCGAACATCTTTTTAGAAGCCAAAGTACTGTCGGTAGAAGCGTACTTATCCGACATATATACAACCTCTTTTATACCCGACTGAATAATAGCCTTTGCGCATTCATTGCACGGGAAAAGTGTTGTATAACAGGTACAACCCCTCACAGTTCCTGTGGCGCAATTTAGAATTGCATTAAGCTCTGCGTGACATACATATAAATATTTAGAATCAAGCGGACTCTCATCTCTACCCCATGGGAAAACATCATCACTGCAACATCTGGGCATTCCGTTGTAGCCCATTGAAAGTATGCGTTTGTCCGAATTTACAATACAAGCACCGACCTGAGTAGAGGGATCCTTACTTCTCATTGCGGACAATACCGCAATACCCATAAAATATTCATCCCAGCTTAAATAGTCTTGTCTTTTCAAAGCTATCACCTCTTAAAATGGTATGATTATTATATACCTTTTTTCTTCAACTTGCAATCCTTTTTAATAATGATCGCCGTCGCAAAAATCATAACAAGCGGAAAAACAGACGCTGCAGCAAAGCCAAATTTAAGGCCTATACTGTCTGCCACAATTCCAAGCACCCAAGGTCCCAATGTACAGCCTATATCACCGCACATTGCAAAAACGCTGTACATAACAGCCGAGCCCGTCAGAAAATCACGAGCACCTGCCGAATAAATACCCGGCCAGGAAATACTGACAGTAAATCCGCAAAGCGCACAAAATACAAGCGACAAAAACTCAACCTTCAAAACAGCCACCGCAACATAGCAAATAAAAGCACCTATATTTAACCAAATGAGTGTCTTTTTAAAGGAAACACGTTTTGAGACTGCGGCATACCAAATTCTGCCACTTCCCATAAATATTGCAAAAGCACAAGGACCTGCCAAATCGCCGACAACCTTTGTTACACCGAGCGCTCTTTGAGCAAAGAGGGACGCCCACTGTGCCATAGCAATTTCCGAAGCACCTGCAGCTAACATCATAATCATATAAAGTCTGAAGCGCCCATTTTTAAAAAGAGTTTTAAAGGAATCTTTCTTTTGGTCACGTGGTGGTTCAACAATCGGCACCTTTAGAAAGGAAAGCATATTCACAAAAGGTATTACTGCCCAGATAAGCGGAATATATGTCCAATTAGCATATCCAAAAACCGCCACCAATGCAGTTGTTACCAAAACCGTAAAAGCCTGTCCCCAACAGTAAAAGGAGTGAAGAATTGCCATACTCCCCTTTTTGTTGCGGCTTGGCAAATTTTCAACCAAAGGACTTAAAACCACTTCCATAAGTCCACTTCCGAAGGCATAAACAATAACTGAAATTATAATGGCAGTATATGTATTGCTCATAACCCTCGGCAAAATGCCCAACATTATAAGACCTAAAGCAGCCGTACCTTGACACATGACGGTACAAGCTCTATACCCCAAGCAATTCAAGATTTTCGGGGTGAGCAAATCGGTAATTATTTGTGTTACGAAATTAAAAACTATAATTCTTGCTAATTGCTCATAAGAAAGTCCGTAAACATCTTGGAAAGCCACAAACAAAATCGGCAAAAAGTTATTTATAACCGCCTGCACAACAAGACCGATATAGCTTGCGATTTTTGTCAGTAAATATTTTCTCATCAGCCCAGTTCCTTAATTATTTTTATTATCCCGGACGGCTCATTTATTATAAAATCTGCAGCGTTTTCCAATAGCTCCTCTTCGCTTCTGAAGCCCCACAAAACCCCGAGAGACACACAATTTGCATTTTTAGAGACCGCCATATCCATTCCGGAATCACCTATAAACAAGCACTCTTGCGGTTTTACACCAAGCTGTTTTATCACTTCGAGCGTGAGTGTCGGGTCAGGCTTTGCAGGATATCCCTCACGTTTTCCACAAACAACAGAAAACCTGTCACCTAAAATTTTATTTGTTACCGTTTCTGCCATATCCTGCACCTTGTTCGATACAACCGCAGTTTTCAACCCCATTGAGATAATAGCATCTACCGCTTCCAAAATCCCGTCGTAAGCCTTTGTTTTATCACAGTAGTGTTTTTTGTAATGCTCCATAAAAACAGCCAACACCTGCTTTATGTGAGTTTCTTGCCTTTTTTCCTTTGGCAAAGCACGTTCTATCAATTTTGGCATACCGTCGCCGACAAAATATTTAAAGGATTCGATTTCGTGCGTAGGAAAACCGAATTTCCGAAGCGCATAGTTTGTACTTCCCGCCAAATCCGCAAGAGAATTTACAAGCGTTCCGTCCAAATCAAATAATACAGCCTTTATCATTATACATCACCAATATACAAAAATTCCCTAAACTTTAAAAGTTTAGGGTTTATTTTGCAAGAAATATTTCATTTGAAACAAAACTTAGATAGCTCTGGTAACCTTACCTGAACGTAAGCAACGGGTGCAAACATTGATACGGCGAGGAGTGCCGTTTACGATTGCCTTAACACGCTTTACATTAGGCTTCCAGGTTCTGTTACTTCTTCTGTGTGAGTGAGAAACCTTTATACCGAAAGCAATTTCTTTGCTGCAGATATCACATTTAGCCATGGTCTGCACCTCCTTCTTTTTTAGCGGAAACTTTAGTCATACCGCAATAGCAAAAACTATATTACCATACTCTATTACAAAAATCAAGTATTTTTTTAAGTTTTTTATTTTTTAATGTTCGCTCCTGTTCGGACGTGTCATCAATTCTCTTACAACATCCTTCACGTTGCGTTCAAGATAGAGCACATTGTAACATTCCTCAATAATCGGAAGCTCTATTGAATACTTTTGGGCTAACTTATGCGCCATTTCGCAAGCATAGTAGCCTTCAACAGTTCCCACTTCTTCCAAAGCGTCCTTTACGGAAGCACCATTTCCAACTTTAAAGCCAAAACGATTATTACGACTATGCTGTGAGGTGCAAGTAACTACCAAGTCGCCGATACCTGTAAGGCCTGCAAAGGTGTACTCCTTTGCTCCCATACAAACACCAAGTCTTGACATTTCGGCAAGACCCCTTGTAATAAGAGCCGCTTTTGTATTATCACCAAGCCCCAAGCCATCGCAGAAGCCTGCACAAATAGCAATTACATTTTTAAGCGCACCGCCAAGCTCCGCACCGATAATATCATTTGAGGTATAAATACGAAGTGTCGGGCTTGCCATAATATTTTGCACAATCTGAGCTGCCGCTTTTGAGGAGGACGCCGCCACAATCGAGGTCGGAACATTTCGTGCAACCTCCTCTGCGTGTGAGGGACCTGTAAGGGCTACCACGGGAGCATCAGGAAGAACATCATTCACAATTTGAGAAAGTCTTTTGAGTGACTTCTTTTCAAATCCCTTTGAAACATTTACAATAATTCCGAAATTTTTATAAGCCTTAAGCTTTTCGCAAACCTCAGGCACAGCGGTAGAAGGGGTTGCAATAATAGTGAGTGTATCCCCCTCAACACAGGACAAATCGGTAGTAATATTTATCCCTTCGGGTAAAAACACACCTTTTAAAAGCTTTTCGTTAGTACGCTTTTCCAAAAGCATATCCACTTCATTTTCAAAAGGTGACCAAAGATTTACCTCATTTTTATTATTAAAAGCAGAAATCGCAAGGGCCATGCCCCAGCCTCCAGAACCTAAAACAGAGATTTTAGCCATTATTTTTTACCGCCTTTCCCGATTTTATTTTCGGTTCCATTGAGTAATCGTTTAATGTTTTCTATATGCTTTAGAAATACCATTATACCCATTATACAAGAAAGTGCTATAACAGGCAAAATATTTGCATCTTCATTATAAAAAATAGCCGAACCGCTAACCACAACTACTGTTGCAATGAGCGAGCTTAAAGAAACATATTTTGAAATAACCGTTGCAACTATAAAAACGGCAAGCCCCAAAGCAATCGCCAAAGGACAACATACTATAAATATTCCAACACTTGTAGCAACACCTTTTCCACCCTTGAATCTAAAGAAAATCGGGAAAATGTGACCTAACATACATAAGGTGCCGCAAAGATATGCGCCATAAATAGGTTCTGCCCAAAAAGCATCCGTTTTAGTTGCCAGATACTCAAATATCATTTTACCGAAAAAGGAAGCCAAAAATCCCTTAAATCCGTCACCCAAAAAGGTCAATAGTGCCGGAACAATACCTGCATTACGCAAAACATTTGTGGCGCCTGCATTTCCACTGCCCATTTTTCTAACATCTTTTTTCAGATAAATCTTGCTCATAATAACTGCAAAGCTGATACTTCCCACAAGATATGCGCCGACGGCGGTAATAATTGCGATAAATGCCATTACTTGTCTCCCCTTTCACGAATAACAAATCTCACAGGAGTACCCTCAAGGCCAAAGGTGGAGCGAATTTGATTTTCAAGATAACGCTGATAAGAAAAATGAAATAGCTCCGCCTTGTTGCAAAAGCAAACAAATGTAGGAGGCTTTGTAGAAGCCTGTGTCATATAGTAAATTTTCAGTCTCTTGCCTTTATCTGACGGAGGCTGAACACGAGTGGTAGCATCGGCCAAAATATCGTTTAACATGCCCGTAGAAATACGCATGGTATTTTGCTCGTTTACGTATTTTATAAGCTCAAAAAGACGGTCAACACGTTGTCCCGTTTTTGCCGAAATAAATATAATCGGAGCATAAGGCATAAAGGAAAAGTCCACCATCAGCTTCTTGCGGTAAGCATCCATAGTAGTGCCATCCTTTTCGACTGCATCCCACTTATTAACAGCAATTATACAAGCCTTGCCTTGCTCTAATGCCAGTCCTGCCACCTTCGAGTCTTGCTCGGTAAAGCCATCAACAGCATCGATCATTATAACGCAAACATCGGCACGCTCGATAGCCATTTTAGCACGAAGCACACTGTATTTTTCAATTTTTTCTTCAACCTTTGACTTGCGACGAAGACCTGCTGTATCTATAAAATTATATTTAACACCGTTTTTCTCGATTTTTGTATCAATGGCATCACGTGTTGTACCCGCAATATTAGATACAATCGAGCGTTCCTCACCCGAAATCTGATTTATGAGAGAAGACTTTCCGGCATTTGGCTTTCCAATTACAGCAACATTTATAATATCCTCATCCGCATCATCAAATTCCTCTTCGGGAATATAGCTTATAACAGCATCGAGCAAATCGCCCGTACCGTGACCGTGAACCGAGGACACAGCAATAGGATCGCCAAGACCCAAATTATAAAACTCATAAAATTCAAGGGGTGTTTCACCAATTTTATCACACTTGTTTACACAAAGTACAATCGGTTTTCCGCTTTTTTGAAGCATTGTCGCTACATCCATATCAGCAGCAGTCATACCCGATTTTAAATCGGTAACAAAAATGATTACCGAAGCAGTTTCTATAGCAAGCTGGGCTTGAGCACGCATACTTGCCAATATCACATCATCGGTTTTAGGCTCTATACCGCCTGTATCCACCATCATCAGCTTACGTCCGAGCCACTCGGCATCGCCGTAAATTCTATCCCTTGTGACACCGGGTGTATCATCAACGATAGACAGTCTTTGTCCGATGATTTTATTAAAAAGTGTGGATTTGCCGACATTTGGTCTGCCTACTACCGCTACAACCGGTTTTGCCACAAGAAAACACCTTACTTTCCGAGAATTTTATCAATAAGCATATATCCGTCATTATCGACGGGAATGATTTTTACACCCAAAGTTTCAGACAATTCATCTAAAGTTATACTATCAAGGAACATATCCCCACCATCACGAAGCATAACCGACGGGATAAGTAATTCATCCCCCAAATCGTCTCCTTTTAGTTGGTCTTTAATATCTGTAGCAGTAACAAGCCCCGCCACAGTTATTTCACCGCCGAGAAAGTTGTTTTTTATCATTCTTACACTACAATCTAAATTATCCCACTTAAAAGCCATTTTGTCAACTATTTGTGTGATAAAAGGGTATGCTGCTTCCCCTGTAGCGATGGTGATTTTACGTTTTTGTAAGAGGGAATATTCAGTTTCATTTATCGCCTTTTCAGCTTCATCAAGTAACAGCGGCACAAGACCTACACCGTTTTCGAGCTGCAAAAAGTCACCATAATAGTGTGCATCAGGCAATTCTTTCTCGGCTAAAATATAGAATTCGTCTGCTGCGTATATTCTACGCTCACCATACTTCTCTATACACTTATCGCCAAATTCATCTATTATTTCAATAGTTTTTATAGCATTTTCCTTTGAAAAGGATTCTAATTTTTCGAGACCTGCTCTATGTCCGGTAAGACCTACCGGCACCGCCGCTATACACTCGGCATTTTCGAGTAACGATAAGTCAGAAAGAGTACGAACCAGCTCGTCACCGTCATTAAAACCCGGCACTAATACCATCTGACAGTTTATTTTAATCCCCGCATCATTAAAGCGCTTCATAATTTCCAAAACTTTACCTGCGTTTTTATTTTTCATCATTTTAACACGAAGCTCAGGATTTGTCGTATGAACCGAAATGTTTATAGGGCTTATGTGCATATTTATAATTCGCTGGACCTCATGCTCAGTGATGTTTGTAAGTGTAATATAATTACCAAACAAAAAAGAAAGTCGAGAATCGTCATCCTTAAAATAAAGACTTTCACGCATACCCTTTGGAAGCTGGTCGATAAAGCAAAAAACACATTTATTTTTACAGGATTGCTTTTTGTCCATTAGGTATGTGTCAAACTCAAGTCCTAATTCCTCATATTCTTTTTTCTTTATTTTCTTTGCTTTAATTTTACCCTTATTATTCAAAAATTCAAGGCAAAGCTTAGTATTATTTTGATAAAAGCGATAATCCAAAACATCCATTATTTGATTTTTGTCAATGGTTATAAGCGTGTCTCCTGCACGAATACCCTTTTTATAAGCAGGGCTGCCTTTTTGTACTGATTTTATAATAACGGACATTTTATCACCTCTTATATTTAAAAAAATAAAAAACAAGAGGAGGATTGCTCCTCCTCATTTTAATAATTATTCGCCGATATTTACAACCTCACGGCCTTTGTATTGTCCGCAAGCAGGGCAAATTCTGTGGGGGCGCTTGTATTCGCCACAATTGTCACATTTTACCAATGTAGGAGCTGTAAGCTTCCATAAGTTGTTTCTTCTTTTATCTCTTCTTGCTTTAGAAGTCTTTCTCTTCGGTACTGCCATTTTGGCACCTCCTTAAAGTGATATATCATTTTAGTAAATCTGCTAACGCTTGAAGTCGGGGGTCGATTTCCTTTTCGGGACAGTCGCATTTCCCCTCGTTTAAGTTTTTACCGCATTTAAGGCAGACACCCTTGCATTCATTAGAACACAAGTGTTTCATCGGGAGGCTTACAATCACTTCCGTATATAGAAACTCGTCCAAGTCAAGCTTCATATCGGGCACTAAAAGTATAGTATCACTTTCTTCGCCTTCAATGGAAGTGGCAAGCGATTTATCCACCAAAACGGTATGCTTTATTGCAGCATCACAGCCACAACGATCGCACAATGCGTCATATTCATAAGAAATTTCTGCATTGAAGCATATAAGACTTGCTTTATTGACTATGTTTCCGACGATGTTGACAGGTTTTTTGAGCGGATATAAACCTCTGTACTCAACATCACTCAAGTCCAAAGCATACGAAATAGGAAGTGATTCGTTTTCATTGACAAAAATCTTTTTTAAATCAATAATCATACTCCCACTCCTAATCGTCACAAAGTATATTATATAGATTGCGGTCTTTTTTGTCAAGTTTTTTCTTTCACAATTATGAATTTTCGATTATTTCGTAAAGTTTAACAAAATCACCGCTACAATAACCGCTTATATCTATATTTTTCTTATTAAGAAGGCAGTCTGTAAGTAAAAACACATCAAGTCCCGCAAGCTCGGCTGCCATATCCTCCTCGGCATCATTACCTACCATAAGGCAATCCTCAGCATTAAGTGAGCATTTTTCCAAAATCTCGGTATAATATTTGGGGTCTGGTTTTAAATAATGCGAATTTTCGTAAGTGGTTACGTACTCAAAATCATTAAAATCAAGCCCTGCCCATGAAATACGCTTTTCAACCGCTAATTTTGGGAAGAAAGGGTTTGTAGCTACAATAACCTTTACTCCCTTGGCTTTCAAGGCTTCAATTACCTTTTTTGCGTATTCATTGCAACCGCAAATTTCCTTTGCCTTATCAAAACCTGTCTTATAATATTCATCAAAATATTTAATATGCTCACTTGCCTTGTGACCGTAAATTCTGTAAAACTCATCCCAAAAAGCTTGTTCGTTTGTTTTGTCGGGGTTAGTTGCCATCGCTTTTACACATTTCCATATAGACTCTACCAACTTTTGGGGGTCATAGCCCACAGGTGCCAAGGCTTCACAAAGTCCCTTAAAATAAACCTTTGTAAAAGTATCTGTATCAGTCGGCAAAAGTGTACCGTCTAAATCAAATAATACTGCTTTATATTTCATTTTTTACCTCACAAACAAAAAAGCGGTTTGGGCTTTCCCCAAAACCGCCTTCTTAAAATATTAGATTACTCTTACTTTGATTACGCCGTCGATTTCTGCTAACTCTTTCGCTACTGTATCAGCATCAGCCGCACCGGTATCAAGCATTGTGTAAGCATAATCGCCACGTGACTTATTAAGCATATTTTCAATATTTACACCATCATCGGCAAAAATACCCGAAATCTTTGTAATCATATTGGGGATATTCTTGTGGATTACGCAAATTCTATGCTCACCACTTCTGGGCATTGTAACCTCGGGAAGATTCACAGAGTTTACGATGTTACCATTTTCGATATAATCCATAAGCTCTTTAGCAGCCATAGAAGCGCAGTTGTCCTCCGACTCGGGAGTTGAAGCACCAAGGTGAGGAATAGCGATAATACCGTCTGTATCGAGAACCTTATCAGTCGGGAAATCTGTAACGTAAGAAGCCACCTTACCGTTTTCTAGCGCTTTAATTAGGTCGTCGTCATTAACAAGTGCTGCACGTGAGAAGTTAAGAATACGAACTCCATCCTTCATCTTTGCAATAGTGTCAGTATTAATCATATGCTTTGTACCATCGGTTAGAGGTACGTGAATTGTAATATAATCACAATTTGCATAGATTTCGTTAATATCACTTATATAAACTGCGTTATGATTTAAGTTCCAAGCAGATTTTACCGAAAGATAAGGGTCATAACCATAAACCTTCATACCGAGAGCATTAGCAGCATTAGCTACCATAACACCGATAGCACCAAGACCGATAACACCAAGTGTTTTGCCCTTGATTTCGGGACCTGCAAATGCGCCCTTTCCCTTTTCAACAAGCTTGCCTACTGCGTCGCCTTCACCCTTTAAGGTTTTAGCCCAATCGATAGCAGATACAACTCTTCTTGATGAAAGAAGAAGACCTGCAATTACAAGCTCTTTTACTGCGTTTGCGTTAGCACCGGGAGTATTGAAAACAACAATACCCTGCTCAGAGCACTTTTCAATCGGAATATTGTTAGTACCGGCACCTGCACGAGCAATAGCCTTTAACGATTCGGGGAAAACCTCGTCGTGTAAAGCAGCAGAACGAACAATAGCACCGTCAGCATTTTCTACCTCATCACCGATTGTGTATTTATCATCAAATACCTCAAGACCGCTTTTAGAAATTTTATTATAGGTTTTAATCTTAAACATTATGCGTTTTCCTCCTCAAATTTCTTCATAAACTCAACCAACTTTTCTACACCTTCAACGGGCATTGCATTGTAAATAGAAGCACGCATACCACCAACTGAACGGTGACCCTTTAAGTTTACAAATCCAGCTTTCTTGGATTCAGCTACGAATTTAGCGTCGAGCTCGTCATTACCTGTAACAAAGGGAACATTCATAAGTGAACGGTCTTCGGGTACAACAGTGCCCTTGAAAAGTTTACTGTTGTCAAGGAAATCATAAAGGATTTTAGCCTTTTTCTCATTGATTTCCTTCATCTTTTCAAGTCCGCCCATTTTCTTAATCCACTTAAAAGTAAGACCAGCTATATATATTGTGTAGCAAGGAGGAGTATTGAACATTGAACCGTTTTCAGAATGTGTATCATATTTAAGCATTGTAGGAGTAATATCCATAGCATTTCCAATTAAATCCTTGCGGATGATAACGATTGTAACACCTGCGGGAGCAACGTTCTTTTGAGCACCGGCATAAAGCATACCGAACTTTGTAACATCGATAGGCTCTGATAAAATACAGCTTGAAATGTCAGCTACAAGAGGAACATCACCTGTATCGGGTAATGTATTATACTTTGTACCGTAAATTGTATTGTTCATGCAAATATGAACATAGTCAGCATCCTTGTCAAAGTCAGCAGCAGTAGTCTTTGGGATATAGCTAAAGGTCTTATCTTTTGAAGAAGCAACCTCACGAGCAGCTCCGTAACGAGCAGCCTCCTTATAAGCCTTTGTTGCCCATTGTCCTGTAATTATGTAATCAGCCTTACCGTTTTTGGTCATAAGGTTCATAGGTACCATTGCAAACTGTGTTGAAGCACCGCCTTGTAAGAAAAGAACCTCATAATTGTCGGGAATATTCATAATCTCACGAAGATTAGCCTCTGCCTCATCAAAAATTGCTTGGTATTCTTTTGAACGGTGTGACATTTCCATAACGGATTGACCGCTTTCACCATACTCCATCATTTCTGCAGCAGCAGTCTTTAAAACATCTTCAGGTAGCATAGAAGGACCTGCGCTGAAATTATAAACTCTTGCCATAATAAAAACCTCCAAAGTTTTGTTCTAAATTTTATGCGACAACATAGAATTTGTTGCCCTTTTTAGCTTCTGAAAAACAGATTGTGCCTATTATACGACAAAAAATTTCTAATGTCAATAGGATTGTTAAAAAATTGTCAATCTTTTTTTAATTTTTTCATTTTCCAAAAAATGTTTGTTAATTTTTTAACAATCTTTAAATTTCTTTACTTTTTTATCGCTTTGTTGTATCATACAATTAGCGGCATTAAAAAATTTTAAGGAGGATTTTTTATGAAAAAATTATTAGCATTTCTTCTCGTAATTTGTATGGTATTTTCCCTTTCGGGTTGTGCTCTGTTTTATGCTAGAGCAAAAAACAAAACAGAGGAGTTGCACGAGGAAATCGAAAATTTTGCAGAGGAAATAGAGGATGAATACGAGGACGAACTTGAAGATGGCTTCCAAGAATTCAACCAAGACAACATCGGCGACTTCATTTCCGAAAGTTTTTGATCAGATAAAAGCTTAAATCCCGATAGCTCTTTTGAGTTTTCGGGATTTTTTATTGTTATATCGCTATCTTTTTTATTTTAATAGGTTTATTGTATTTAATTGCATACTCAATCATAGATTTTGTGCCTTTACTTTTTGTGTCCCAAAAGGAAATAACATAGTCTGCGATTTGAGCCATTTGCTCGTTTCTTATAGGCCCTGCACTTTTTCCGTATTTCGCCCAATCGGCAGGGTATTTTTCAATTTTAAAACCGTTTTCTTTGGCATAGCGTTCACCGATAGCATCAGCACCACGACAACCGCCTGAAATGATAATTATTTCATTTTCGTTTCGAATATTAGACAGGCAAAAATCGATGAAAGTCTTTGCCTCATCATAATTCTCATAATTCCTGCAACCTGCAATTACAACTCGTTTAATCATAATACAATCCCTTATTATGGGGATTATATCCCCTTAATATTTAGGATTATAACCCCCATAATAATATAAGTCAAGGGGGATTATATATGATAGTTTTTGATAAATTATGGATTACTATGAAAAATAAAGGTTTCAGCACTTATAAATTACGTGAAAAATGTGGTATAGACAGTAAAACTATTCGCAGATTAAAGGCAAACGAAAATATTGAAACAAAGACTTTGGATAAAATTTGCAGTGCTCTTGATTGCAAAATCGAAGATATTGCAGAGTTTATAAAATGAAAGATTTCCCCAGACGCAAACCGACAAGGCTAAATAATTACGATTACAGCCAAAACGGATATTATTATGTGACAATTAATACCGAAAAGAATATGCCTGTTTTGTCAAGAGTAGGGGGGGGGCTTGCTCCCGCCGAAAACAAGGTTATTCTCAACCCAATCGGTGAAATCGCACAGCAGCAACT
>JAZNRN010000087.1:0-5441 GCA_045590775.1 Acutalibacteraceae bacterium | reverse complement strand
GTTGTAGTGATAAGCAATATCAGGTACCACATAGGTCGGAACACCATTAGCACGAACTAAAACAAAATCTTTATCACAACCAAAATCAGTCGCTTTAAACCACAAAGCATCTTCTTCTGTATAAGTGTGACCGCTCTGCTTTAAAAGTTCGATAATTCGTGCAGTTTCCCCACTGCTATGAAGCGAGCTTTCCTTAAACCAAGTATTATAGGTGATTCGATATTTAGCCAAATCACGCTCTAAACCTTCAATATTTTGAGGTAACGCAAATTCTACAAGCGCTTGTCTTCTTTCACTCTCGCCTTTATCAACATAGCTATCACCATAAATTTCGGCAAAAGCCTTTGCGTGAGCAATAATATCATCACCATGATAGGAATCTTCAGGCATTTCAATTCCGTCACTGAATAATTGCAAATAACGTAGGTCTAATGACAAACCGAATTTATTTATTTGATTTCCGGCATCGTTTATATAAAATTCACGCTCGGTATAATAACCTGCCGCCTGTAATACAGCCGCCAAGCAGTCGCCAAGTGCGCCTCCACGAGCATTACCGATGTGCATAGGTCCTGTAGGATTTGCAGAGACAAATTCAACCAAAATTCGCTCGTTTTTACCGTAATCGCTTTTACCGTAATTATCTTTTTTAGCATTTACATCTAAAATTATATCTGCATAATAGCTTTCATCAAGGAAAAGATTTATGAAACCAGGGCCTGCAATCTCACAAGACTTGATGTAGGTATTTTCTGTTTTTAAATTTGATATAATAGCTTCTGCAATTTGTCTTGGTGCTTTGTGAAAAGCCTTTGCCCAAACCATTGCGGCATTTACGGCATAATCACCATGTTCACGGTTTGAAGGCACCTCAACGTTAAAGTCACCTAATTCTGCATTATCTAAAATTCCGTTTTCTATTGCACATTTTGCAGCAGAAAGAATTGTATTTTTAATTTGTTCCTTTGCTTTTGATACTAAAATTGACATTACATCATACCTCATTTATTGATATATTAACTGAATTTTGACTTAACAAGCGCATATCAGAATCAATGGTATATTCCAAATTTATTCTTCCGCCTTTTTCGGTTAAATCATACTCGACCTTTTTTCCAAAAATACTTATAAACAAATCTCCTATCGGGGTGTTATAAAAGCAAGCATTTCTTTCCCCTTCTTTTATAAGCATTTTAGAATTTATTGTGCCTTTTCTTTCTAAAACCACACTATTATCAGATTTTATAAAAAGCTTTGTTTTTACATCGGTCTTCTCTTCAAACATTTGACCTTCATCATAACAAATATAAAACTCGTTATCTCTTATACCGAATTTTCCGTCGGTTGTAAATTCTATCGTGTCGGTTTGGTCATCTACACCCTGTACACCGCATATTTTAATAATTACATCTTTAATCATAAAAGACTTAAATCCACCTGCTTTACTTTGCTTACATCAATTTCCTTACCTAACAATACCTGCGCTTGATTTTTAAAAGAATCAGCTTTATCGCTCACAAAAAATTTGTGCTGTGAAGCAGTTTTTTTGTCATTAAGAATATCATTGGCTTCTAAATATGCTTTGACACTTTCAGCAGTTGCACAACCCGCATTGATTAGAGTTACATTTTCGCCTAAAACCTTTTTAATAGCCTCTGCCAAAATCGGATAATGTGTACAACCGAGAATCAATGTATCAGCACCTGCTTTAATAATTGGTTGTAAATACCGAGAAACTGTTTCTAAAACAACGGAATCATCTGCCGAATACCAGCCCTCCTCAACCAATGGCACAAACAAAGTGCAGGACTGGGCTACAACAGTAGCATCTGGTATAAGCGCCTTTATATATTTTTCGTGCTGACCGCTTTTAATAGTGGCAGTTGTGCCGATAACACCGATAATGTTGTTTTTGGTAGCATTAACCGCCGCACGTGAAGCGTGAGAAACAACCTCAAAAAAAGGAACGGGAATTTGCTGCGCAGTATCACTTGCCACAGATGAAACGGTTCCGCAAGCAGCAATAATCAGTTTTACATCCTGTTTGATTAAAAAGTTTTCATCTTGAAGGGCATATTTTTTGATGGTCTCTTTGCTTCTTGTGCCGTAAGGCACACGACCTGTATCTCCGAAATAAACAATTTCTTCATTAGGAAGCACAGAACACAACTCACGAACCACAGTAAGACCACCAAGTCCGGAATCAAAAACACCGATTGCACGTTTATCTGCCACAAAATACACCTCTTGCATTTTAATTCATTATATAATACCATATTTCAAAGAAAATAGCAACAAAAAATCCTCACAAAAGTGAGGATTAAAAGATTATTTTATAAGTGCTGCTTTTAACTTTTTATTTTTAGAAAAAACTGTTTTAAAGGTATTATACGACATTAAGAAATGTGGATTTTCAGCCAGCATATCTTTAATTACGGTATCAACCTTTTCTGTATCATATGCGGCAGCTACCAAAACCGCAATAGTAACATTTATTGTGTCAGAGGTTCCTTTAACATAGGCATCCTCTAAAACCGCATAAAATTTCTTGACTTGTTTTTTGTTGTTTGCTATAAACAATTCCCTGATTTTCGGAATTAAAAACTCTCCAAAGAAGTTAAGATATAAAAAATTGCCGAAGGTTGCTATATGCTCCTTATAGGGCTCTTTAAGCTCGGGGAAAAAGTCGAGCATTTTTTTAGCAAAGCCACCTATATCCATTGAATCGCTTTTTGAAGAAGTAGGCAAATCAATTCCGTTTACATTAGTTCTTCTTGCAACCTTTACGCCCAATTCTTTGCGTAAGGTGTTGACAAAATCAATACCAACACTTTCGGCATCACGTGCATTTTGTGTGTCATCAAAAAGCCAAGCATTAAGCTTTGCATATTCCCCAAGATTTTTTTCATCATCAAAATCAGCCGCAAAGAGAAGATACATTTGCTTCTCTTCATCATAAGAAACCTTAACACTCTTCTTTTCGCTTTTAAAGGTTCCGTCATCCGACATCTGAAAACCGTTTTCCTCAAGGAAAGGCTTCATCTCGGAAATTACATTTTCATAATATTTGTTATCCAATTAACTCACATCCAAAACAATATTAAATATATAATAACACACTTTTCCTCATTTGTCACCTAAAATTTTATTACAATCGGCAAATTCCTACATCTTGACAAACATAAAATAAAAATATAAAATAATTTGAAAGTGGGTGTATGAAATGAATGAGATATTTTCCCGTACAGAAAGTCTTATAGGTACTAATAATTTAGAAAAGCTTAAAAAATCTCATATTGCTATATTTGGTATCGGCGGTGTTGGTGGATATGTGCTTGAGGGCTTAGTGCGCTCGGGTGTTGGTTATATTGACCTTTTTGATAATGATACAGTATCGATTACCAATATTAACCGTCAAATTATCGCAACAAATGATACTATAGGTATCCAAAAAACCGAAGCTGCAAAAAAACGTGCTTTAAGTATAAACAAGGATGTAAAAATCAATACCTTTAATGTTTTTTATACACCACAAAATGCAGATGAATTTGACCTTTCAAATTATGATTATATAATTGATGCCATTGATACGGTTACTTCAAAAATTGAAATCATTGTAAGAGCTACTACGCAAAATGTTCCGGTCATTTCGTGTATGGGTACAGGAAACAAACTAAATCCCGCAATGCTCGAAATAAGCGATATTTATAAAACGAGTGTTTGCCCTTTGGCAAAGGTTATGCGCTGTGAGCTTAAAAAGCGAGGAATTAAAAAATTAAAGGTCATATATTCAAAGGAACAACCGATAAAATTAAGTCTTGATAGCGATAACGGACGTCACATCCCTGCTTCTACTCCGTTTGTACCGGCTGCTGCAGGTATGATAATCGCTGCCGAGGTTGTAAAAGATTTAATTAAAGATTGACATTTCAAAATTTAGTATTATAATTAGTATATAAATTTGCAGAGTAGATAACAAGGCGTTAAGTGCCAAACGGACGGGGAGTTGCTGTTTGGACGAAGTTTAAATCTTACGCGGTCTTGTTGTCGCATCCCGCTGCCGTGTAATATTGAGATATAATAATACCTCCTATTATTCGGAAAAACGGGTAATAGGAGGTTAATTTAATGCAAAAAAATGTTAAAAAGTATCTATTCAAAATTGTACTGACAGGAATACTGATTGCCCTTAACGTTATTATGGAAAGGTTTATGTCCTATAACGTGTGGAATATGAGCATAGGCTTTTCTTTTATAACAATCGGCTTTGCCGCTACATATCTTGGAATACCTTATTCAATAGCAGTAGCCGCTCTTGGAGATTTTATTGGTGCTTTGCTCTTCCCTTTTGGTACATATTTCCCCGGATTCACCTTTACAAACGCAATAGTCGGTTTGGTATTTGGTATTTTCCTTCATAAGAAAACAAATATACTAAAAATCTCATTAGCAGTTTTAATAAACAAAATTTGTTGCACATTACTGCTTAACAGTATTTGGATTTCTATTCTTTACAAAGGCGGAATTGATGCCTTATGGGCGGTTATTGTACCGAGAATAGTCACAACAATTCCAATGTTTTTCGTAGAAATCATAGTACTAACCTTGCTTTTCTCAGATAAGTATTTAGTAGTTAAATTTTCATTTTGTGAAAACAAGGTTAAAAACCAAATTAAAAAAACAATAAATAAATGATTATATTTTGCCGCAGTCTTTAAGATATTTTGTCTTTAAGATTGCGGTTTGTGTTTTAGCGTCCTTTATCTCGCCCGACATTACCATTTCTACACATTTTTTGAAAGGTATTCTTTCAATATTCAAAAATTCATCATCATCAAAATCCGTATCATCAAAGGTAAGTCCTGTAGCCAAATACATCCAAATAATCTCACCACAATAGCCCGGTGTCGGATACAACTCACCGAGTGGGATAAATTCTTGGGCCAAAGCTCCTGTTTCTTCCTTTAGTTCACGTTTTCCGCACTCAAGCGGTATTTCATCGGCAGAATCTCGTTTTCCTGCGGGAATTTCCAAGACAAGCTCACTGTACGGATAGCGAAATTGCCTTACCATCAAAACATCATCATTATCCGTAAGAGGCAATACACAAACGCCACCGTTATGCTCAACTACCTCACGAGTAGCAGTATTGCCATTAGGCAAAAGTGCTGTATCTTGGCGAACCTTTATAATTTTGCCTTTAAAAATATACTCTGCGGTTAATTGTTTTTCTTCTAAATTCATAATTTCAACCTTCTTTGAATATTGTATAATAAAGGAGTTGTAAATAATGGATAAAATAATACAAGCTGTGGAATACGATTACATAAGCAGGAGCAAAGCCATTAACCAGCTATGCTCAAAATATCACTTTTTACGAAAAAAAGTGATCGGAAAAAGCGTAATGGGCAAGGATATAATTTCCTTGAAATTGGGTTCAT
>JAZNRN010000086.1:0-5864 GCA_045590775.1 Acutalibacteraceae bacterium | reverse complement strand
GCTAACGCTCAACAGCTCCCTCGTCAGAGGGAGCCGAGCATAAAAATCTACCCGTTTACGGGTGGCGAGTAATCCGTGCATGGCTGGCAGGCCAATTAAAAAACGCACTTGTGCGTAGCCAGTATCGTTTAGGGCTATGCCCGAAAATGAAATACCACCCGCTATGCGGGTGGATATTTATTGGCAGAATGAAGTTACTAACGCTATGAAGCGTGATTTCTTCACACCAATGATGTGTATCAAAAATACCTTTTGCAAAGGTGATATATAACGTCAGTACTCTTAATTTCTAAAAAGTTCAAAAATATATAATTGTTACAACTTCCAAAAATTCAACAGCGCCAGCCGAAAAGGCTGACGCTGTTGAATTGTTTTTATGTGTTTTTCAATTACACACTTGCTTCAAAGCCCAAGTCTTCGAGCTGTGATATTGCAGTGTTTAGACAATGTTCGCAACCGTCAACTGTCACTGTTTTGTCAGCGAGTGACACCGAGAAGCTTATTCCGGTCTCCTTTAGTGCATTTTCTATTCTTTCCACGCACTTTTCACAGTGCATACCTTCGACCTTGATTTTGTATTCCATATTTATTCTCCTTATTTCATCATTTTATTTATTGTTTCTACTAATTCATCGATAACCTCGTCATTACCGTTTTTAATATCTTCCTTGACACAGGTGTTTATGTGGTTTGACAGCAGTACTTTACTAAATGAATCGAGGGCAGATTTTACAGCCGATACCTGTATTAAAATGTCGGTGCAATATGCGTCGTTTGACAGCATATTTTTAAGACCTCTTATCTGGCCTTCAATCCGGTTTAGTCGGTTTTCGAGGACTTTTAGTTCTGTTCTTCCTCGGTGCTTTATTTTATTATTACATTCAATCATAGCTTTTTACCTCGAAGTCTTAATGCGTTTCCCACCACAAAAACAGAGCTTAACGACATTGCAAGACCGGCAAGCATTGGACTTAAAAGCAGTCCTGAGGATGAATATAATACACCGGCGGCTATCGGTATGCAAACTGTATTGTAGCAAAATGCCCAAAACAGATTTTGCTTAATATTGCGTATGGTTTTATGGGACAAATTTATAGCCTTGCAAACATCTAAAGGCTCGTTTTTCATAAGAACGATGTCGGCAGATTCTATTGCAATGTCGCTGCCACTGCCTATGGCTATTCCTATATCGGCCTCTGTTAAAGCTACAGCATCGTTTATACCGTCACCTACCATAAGTGCCGAACCTTTTTCAGTTTTGATTTGTTTTATTATTTCGGCTTTTTGGTTAGTTAAAACCTCAGAATAAACCTTGTCCACAGATAGTTGATTTCCGACAAATTCTGCGCAAGATTTGTTATCACCCGAAAGCAAAACAGTATAAAAGCCCATATTTTTAAGCGTTTTGATTGTATTTTTTGCAGAAGGCTTTAGGGTGTCGGAAATGGTGATAAGTCCTAAAATTTTATTTTCAAGACTTACAAAAACAAGGGTTTTTCCGCTTTTTGCTTCGTTTTCTGCAATTTCTCCAAATTTTTCGAGGGCGATACCATTTTCTTCTAGCAGAGCCTTTTTGCCCACGAGCAAGGTCTTGCTATCTACGGTGCAGGAAATACCCTTTCCTGAAATATTAGTGAAGCTTTCAATTTTTAAATCGGTTGGCAAACCTTCCTCTTCGGCTTTTTCTAATATAGCTTTGGAGATTGGGTGTATAGAACCGCTTTCTGCAGCCGCAGCGTATAAAAGTGTGTCTTTGCTACCGAATATTTCTGACACTGTCATTTTACCTTCAGTCAGGGTTCCGGTTTTGTCGAAAACAACCGCTTTTGCTTTATGTGTTGTTTCAAGCACCTCGCCGTTTCTGATTAAAATTCCGTTTTTTGCACCAAGCCCGGTGCCTACCATAATGGCACAAGGTGTAGCAAGACCTAAAGCACACGGGCAGGCAACAACCAAAACGCTTGTGAAAATTTTAAGCGAAAAAGAAAGGTTATTTGATATTAAAATCCAAGCAATAAACGAAACTATCGCAATTATTATAACTGCAGGAACAAATACACCTGCCACCTTGTCGGCGGTTTTTGAGATAGGAGCTTTTTTGCTGCTTGCATCTTCAACAAATTTTATAATCTGTGAAACAGTAGTATCTTCACCTGTTTTTGAAACCTCAGCGTACAAAAGACCGCTTGTATTTATACTTCCGCCTATGATATTGTCACCTACTGTTTTGTCAACAGGTAGGCTCTCACCTGTAAGAAGATGTTCATCAACTGATGAAAAGCCATCCGTTACAATGGCATCACATGGCACCTTTTGGCCCGGTTTTATAACTATTATATCACCGACGGAAAGCTCGCTTGTCGGTATTTCGTATTCCTTGTTTCCCTTTAAAACAATGGCTGTATCGGGGGTAAGCTCCATAAGCTTTTTTATTTGCTCGGTGGTTTTTTTGCGACTTGCCGCTTCAAAAAATTTGCCTAATTTTACGAGGGTGATTACTACTGCTACCGACTCGAAATAAAGGTTGTGAACAGCGTGGGGATTATGACTTATGGTGTAGGTCATAACAATACTGTAAACAAGCGAAGCCGAAGCGCCCAGAGCTACCAATGAGTCCATATTTGGTTTTAATTTAAAAAGTTTTGTAAAACCGCTTGTGAAAAAGCTTCTGCCGACATAAAGAGCAGGAAGACAGAGAAGAAGCTGTGTTAAAGCGAAATTGTAAGGCTGTTTTTCTATGTTTAAAAATTGCGGTAGCGGTAAATTTTCAAACAGCATTTGCCCCATAGAAATATATAGCAAAATAAGACTGAAAAAAGCCGAAATTATAATCGGAACGGGAGAGTTTCCGGTTTCTTTTTCATTATTGTTTTCGGGATTTTGTTTGTTTGCTTTTTCAATTTCGATTGTAAAGCCTGCTTTTTCTACTACTCTGAAAAAATCGGCGGAGGATACTTTTGTCTCATCAAAGGTGACGTCCATTTTCTTTGTCAGCAAGTTTACCTCGCAATTTTGTACTCCTTCAAGCTTTGATACAACTCTTGTAACGGCTGCACTGCAAGCGGCGCAGGACATGCCGCCTATGATATATCTTTCAGTTTTCAAATTTATTACCTCCTACAGACACATTATACCCCACAGGGGTATAATTTTCAAGTATAAAAAAAGCCTTCAGAAGAAGGCTTTTTAAAATTATTCAATCGGTTCAAAGTCACTTGCAGGATGCTTGCATAAAGGACAAATAAAATCTTCGGGCAGGGTGTCTCCCTCATAAACATATCCGCAAATTTTGCAAACAAAGCCTTTTTTCTTTTTTTCAGGAGCGGGTTTCACATTATCAAAATAATATTGATAGGTCATTGAAGGAGTGTCAGATAAAATCTTACCCTGCTTAACCTCGGCTAAAAATTCGGTATGTGTTCCTAAATCCCTTGAAGATATAACCTGTGCCGAGATTAGAGCGTTTGCATATTTAGTAAGATATAAAATTCCGTTGTCTGATGCAGACTTGTAGTCAATATCTGAAAATTTATCTTTTTCCTTGCCCGATATGAAGCCGAAAGCTTTAAAAACAGAGAAGGGAGCATCTGTACTTAATACACTTACATTGAATTTTCCGGTTTTCAAAATCATATCGTGTGTAAGGCTTGTTTTGTTTACGGTGACAGTAATTCTTTTAGGTGTGTCTGTGAGTTGTGTCACAGTATTTACAATACAACCGTTGTTTTTTTCGCCATCCTTTGCTGAAAGGACAAACAGTCCATAGCTTAATTTAAACATAGCTGAGGGCTCAATATCTTCGGTCTCTTTTTTTGCAAAGCTGGATGAAATTTCTTTTGCAAGTGTTAATATGTCCTCACGTGTAGATTTCTTTACAGAGGATTTTATTGTAACACCCTTTTCGATTATATGGATGTTTTTGAGTGAAGATATTGACTCTCTCATAATTTTAGCGGCAAGAGGACCCCAAGAACCGTTTTCAATAAAAGCAAAGGTTCTGTTTTGGATATTATGATTTTTAATTTCACAAAGCAGGGTTTCCATTTCGGTAAAGATAGAACCGTTATATGTGGGAGCTGCCAAAACAATATGAGAGCAACGGAAAATTTCACTTATGATGTAAGAATAATGGGTAACCGAAATGTCATACATTTTTACCTTTAAACCAAGTTTTGAAAGCTCTGTAGCTAAAATATCACAGGCATTTGCGGTGTTAGAGTAAATAGAAGCATAGGCAATTAAAATCGCATTGTCTTCAGGTGTATAGTTTGCCCACTTGTCATAAAGATTTGCAATTTCTTTAATGGAGTTTTTAAAAAGATAGCCGTGAAGCGGCAAAATCATTTTAATGTCTAGACCTTCGGCTTTTTTAAGAAGCGTTTTTACCTGAACACCATATTTTCCGACAATGTTTGAGTAATAACGTCTGTATTCGTCGATGTTTTTTTCCATAAAGGAAATTTCGTCGCAAAAAAGATTTCCCGAAAGTGCGCCAAAGGTGCCGAAAGCATCAGCCGAATAAAGAATTTTTTCGGTAGTGTCATAGGTTAGCATAACCTCGGGCCAATGTACCATAGGTGCCATAACAAAGGTATAAGTATGTGAGCCGATTTGCATAGTCTGACCTTCGGTCACAGTAATAAAATTATCGGGGTTTGAGTTATTGCAAAATTGAGATACAAGGTCTTTTGCTTTATTTGAACATATGATTTTTACTTCGGGATGTTTTTCCAAGAGCGTTTTCAGCATTGCGCTGTGGTCAGGCTCCATATGGTTTATTATTAGATAATCAAGAGGTCGTCCCTTTAGCAGTTCTTCAATATTTTCAAAGTAAATTTCGCAAACGGATTTATCAACCGTGTCAAGCAAAAGGGTTTCTTTACCGTCAACGAAATACGAGTTGTAGGACATTCCCTGTTTTATGGGATAGGTTCCCTCAAATATGGGATTTCTGCGGTCTGAAGCCCCGATGTAATAGACATCATTTGTTATTTTTTGGTAGTTGAACATAAAATTCTCCTTTAAAGTTTAATGCTGATTTCTCCCGAATAAAGCAGTTCGGTTTTTCCACATGGATATTTTACCCTTAGTCTGCAATTATCATCAATATCTAAAGCTAATGCTTTTTGGGGATTTTCTTTCATTACTGTTATTTCTTTTCCTAAAACGCAGGAAAGCTTTTTATATTTTTCTAAAAATTCTTTGTTTTCGAGATTGCTTGTGTAATAGAAATATCGGTTTATTATTTCAGAAATAAGCCGATTTTTGAGCCCTTGTATGTGTGTTTGTGTTATATAGCCTGCAATATCTTTTATTTCCTCATCAAAATTATTTTCAGGTTTGTAAAGGTTTATTCCTATTCCCAAAACGGTATAGTCGAACATACTGTTTTCTGTGTTAATTACACCCTCACACAAAATTCCGCAGATTTTTTTGTTTTCAAGAATTAAATCATTAACCCATTTGATTTTTGGGCTTTTATTACAGATGGCTTCAATGGCTTCACTGACAGCAACTGCGGCGGCGGCAGTAATTAAAACACTTTTAGAAGCCGGAAGAGACGGTTTTGAAAGAATACTCATATAAATTCCCGTATCCTTCGGTGAAAAAAATCGTCGGTCTTGCCTACCTTTTCCTTTTGTTTGTGATTTTGCAATTGCAACCGAGTTTTTCAAAAAGCCTTTTTTGGCGACCTCTTTTAAGTAGGTATTGGTAGAGGGTAATTCATCGAAAATTTCAATGCACAAGTCATCGCTGTTTTTGAGTTGTTTTAAAATTTCTTGAGCTGACAAGGTATCCACATTATGCACCTGACTTTAATTTTGTCCTTATGCTATAAGTATAACAGATGAAATGTTTTTTTT
>JAZNRN010000085.1:0-15354 GCA_045590775.1 Acutalibacteraceae bacterium | reverse complement strand
AAGTGTGACAATGAAAATAAATTAAATGCTGTGAAAATCGCAGGTGCTACCGATGCTGAATATTCATTTGATGACACTCTTGAAGCCGGCGAATATTTCTACTTTGTAAGAATTGCAGTTGATTCTGCGGCACATATTGACAGCGATGTTATCAAGGTTACAGTAGCCTAAATTTTAAAAGAAAGCCCGTATAAAAGCGGGCTTTCGATTTAAGCAAAAGAAAGGAAAAAGGATATGAATCTTGAACCAAAGCTAATTGTTGATGAATACTTGAAAGGCAGCGATTTTAAAGCATCACTTGGCTCTAAAGGTATTTTCGAACAGACAAAAATAAACGAGAGGTTTTATATCGGCGACCAATGGTACGGTGCAAAATGCGGAAATGATCGTCCTCTTGTCAGATATAATATAATCAAAAGAATTGCAACATATAAAATTTCGCAAATTTTAAACATTCCGTTGGCAGTTAATTTTTCTGCAGAGGGAGTGGCTTTTGATAAAGAAGAAAAGAACGATTTTTCCTTTAATGATGAAAATGTTACCGATAGTGAGATAAATTATATGATGCTTAAATTTGATAGCTTATATAATACAACAGCAGAACGAGTAAAGCTTTATGATTTAAATGAAAAAATATTACGCAAGGCTTACATTTCGGGAACAGCTGTGCTTTATACCTATTGGGATGACACACTAAAGGTTGGCGACTTTAAGGAAGGCAACTCTACAAGCAGCATTACAGGTGATATTTGTTCAGAGGTTTTGGATATTGAAAATATTGTTTTTGGCGACCCTTACGCTGAAACGATTGAAAAACAACCCTTCATAATTTTAAAAAGCAGTAAGGAGGGTAACAGCGTTTTAAGAGAAGCCAGGCTGATGGGTGCTAACCTTGAGACGCTTGACCGTATATCCTCTTGTATTAAAGACGGAAAAATTGATGTCTATACCAAGCTTTACAAGGAATATAAAAAGGATTCGGGTTATACAATTAAAAGTGTAAAGGTATGTGAAAAGGCGGTTATCAGAAAAAGCTTTGACACGTCTCTTTCTTTATATCCGTTGGCACTTTTTTCTTGGGAGAGAAAGAATAATTTAATCTACGGCGAGAGCGAAATCACCTATCTTATTCCGAATCAAATCGCAATAAACCGAATGATTACCGCAAATGTTTGGGCGGGAATGACAAGCGGTATGCCGATTATGCTTGTGAACGGTGATACTGTTAACACGAAAATCACAAATGATCCCGGTCAGATTATAAAGGTTTACGGAAGCAATGAGGATGTGGCAGGTGCGGTGAAATATGTGACTCCCGAATCGCAATTTGTTGAATTTGACAGTACTATCAAATCTCTTATTGAAAATACGCTGACTCAAAGCGGTGCAAACGAGGTTGCGCTCGGTGACAGCAGAGCGGATAATGCAAGCGCCTTGGCACAGATGCGGGAAGCAGCGCTTGTACCGCTTCAAATTATTAAAAATCGCTTTTATACCTTTTCAGAGGATGTGGCACGTATATGGGCAGATTTTTGGATAAATTATTATGGCAAAAGATATTTTAAGGTAAAAACCAAAAAAATGACCGAATATATACCCTTTGATGCCTCAAGATACAAGAAATTGCTGATAAATGTTGCGGTTGACGTGACCAATAAAAACATTTACAGCGAAAAAGATTCTACCGAAATGCTTTTCACGCTTTTTGACAAAGGCATCATAAACAGAAAGCAATTACTCGAAAGACTGCCGAAAGCATCGATTCCTGAAATTAAGGCACTTTTAAATGAAGCGCAAACGGAGGAAGATAATGAGCGGATATGATATTTACAAAAAGGCTTTAGCAAGGTTGGGACTTCAAAAATCTGACCAAAAATTTTATGAAGTGGGCTTTGAATTTTTAAATCAAATTTCTGCCGATTTGAAATTAGGCGAAATAAAAAGTCTCAGTGAGGATTTGATTTTAGATGACGATCTGCGTGAGACTGTGATTACCGGACTTTTAATGCTTTTGTCGTTGTACATCGGTGATACAATACAAAATAATTTATATACCGATTTATACAACGCCAAAAGAGCCAAGGTTTTATCATCAAATGATACGGTGATGGATGTTTTGCCCACCGCTAAGGGGAGTGTCTGATGAAATTTTCTTCTATGAAGCTTAAAAACAGAAAGGTTTTGCATATTGATATGCCCGATAAGGGTATGAATTTAACAAAGCCGAGCCTTCATATTGATGAAGGTGAAATTAGTCTTTCCAAAAATATGATTTTCGAAAACGGAGTTTTACAAACCAGGAAGGGTATTACGGCGAGTTTTCAATCAATCTTACCGTATAATTTTAGCGGAGAAATAATAAATAAAGATATCAAGCTTACTGATACGGAATATATCATCGACAAAGAAATATATCGAGTAGCATACAGAAGTACCGTTTGTAATGGAAAATGTGTGGTGGGAGTTTATCTTTTGGGAAAAGATGAAACCTTGAAAAGCAGGAGTTACATTATCTACGGTGATGGGGATGGCGATATTTGTATCCCCGAAAGCCTTGTTTTTTACTGTGGCAAAGCACAGAAGGGCGGTGGGCTGTTTGCTTTTCTTCAAATAAAAGAGGAAACACTCGGCACCGTACAATATGCTTTATATGAAATTTCCTCTGATTTAAGTGAGTGGAATATGATTAAGGATTATTATGTTCCAACTGTCTTTATAAACGGCAGGGGAAATTCTTATGAGGAAGCCAAAAAGACATATAATGTATCAAATTTAACCCCCAAAACATTAGAACTTCCTAATATGCTTAATAGTCGTTTCAGAGCATATTATAGTTCTGATGGTCTTTCGTGCGGATTCAGATTGCCATATACAAATTTGGCAAATGCCAAAGTAGAGTGCATAATACATACAACTCCGGCAGCATACGGGAAATGGACAATTTCGGCTACGGGCACGACAAATACAATTACTTTTAACGAAAAACAGGTCACAATGAATTTGAACAGAAGTAAGGGTTTGGTTTATTTCACCTGTGAAGGTGAAGATTTTCCGATTAAGATAATGCATAATTACAAGGAAAATAATATACGATTTGAAGCTTCTCACAAAGAGGCCTCAGAGTTTAAAAACATTGCGAGCTGTACCTGTTCACAAAAGAATAAGGAGAAAATCTATTTTTCCGGTGGAAGAGAAAAATGCAGAATTTATTATTGCGATTATGAAAATCCGATTTATTTCCCATCTGTCAGCGACAATCTGATTGGTTCTTCAGACAATAAGGTTAATTCTCTTTGTAATATGAAGGATGATTTAATTGCTTTTAAAAACAATGAAATTTACAGAATAGAATTATCTGACAGTAAGGCGCTGAACTCAATAGCGCTTTTAGCAGATAACGGTAAAATTTTTGAGGAAGCGGTTAGCTTTAAAATGTACTTGTTGACTTCAAATCTCGGTGCTGACAGCGACAAAAAGGTGGCACGATTAGGCAATAATCCTGTCTTTTTTGGTAGTGACTACAAGGTTTACATAATACGAAATACAAATAAAATCGAGTGCATATCTGAGAAGGTAGGACCTTTACTTCCGAGCTCATTGGAGGAAACGGAGAGCGAGCTTGTAGTTGGAGCTGATAAAAATTATGCCTATATTTCATTTGGGGAAAACTGTCTTGTTATTGACTGCAAGGAGGAAGCCAAGGCATATTTATGGGAGGTGCCCAAAAAGCTGGCTGTGCGCGGAATTTTTTCAAAAGAAAATAAAACTGCTTTTCTTATGGAATGTATGGGAGGCGGAATCTTCTTTTACGCCTTTTTAAAAGGTGAGAAAGATATGTATCCTTATAATGAATATATGCTGTTAACGTACACGGTCGAAAGCTATTTAAAGCTGAAAAGTTATTATTTATCCGAAAATGTTTCAAACAAATTTATACACAGTGTCAATTTGACATTGTCTGTAAGTGAAAATTCAAAAATCGTTTTAGGCAATTCGGATAACAAGGAGGAATTTTATATAAGAAAGGGCGAGTTCTCCTCCGGCGGTCCTAATAATATTAAGCTTTCGACTAATTTGAGGGGTGTTGACTCAGTTGACGTAATACTTGAGTCTGACGGACCTATGGAATTCTATTCGGCAGATATTTATTATACCGAGGCGGCAGATTTTATAACCTAAATGGAAAGTACGGTAATTGTTGCGATAATTTCCTTTGCCGGTACTCTCATAGGTACGGCGGGAGGTATAATAGCCTCAGGAAAAATTACAGAATATCGGCTTAAAGAGCTAGAAAAAAAGGTTGAAAAGCATACTGCATTTGCTGTAAAAATACCTCTTATAGAAGAAAAAATAAAGGTGCTTTCCTCAAGAATAGGAAAATTAGAGGGAGAAATAGACCCTGCACATAATAGCTTTGATGGCTTCAGGCAATAAAGAACCCGAGCGGATTCGCTCGTTTTTTTACGGTTCACAGCTTTTGCAAGGGTCAAAACCGTCTTTTAAAAGCTGGTTTTTATCGTTTGAGAAAATTTTATTTTCTTGCTTCATTTTGTCAACGCTCGGACATTCACGCTTATGAAAGATTTTGCTGTTCTTGTTTGCACAATAAAGTGCTGTCTCTTGCGGAACTTCCTTTTTTTCGATACGATAGCCATTAACAGTGTCATCCTGTGGGATATTTATTACAACCTCAGTTTTGCTGTCGGCATTTTGATTAGCCTCGGCTTTGGTACAGCCTGCAAGGCACAAAACAAATACAAAAATCATAATAATTTTAACGGTTTTTCGCAACTTTTCTTCACCTCGTAAAATCAATATAACAAAATTCGACTTTCTTTGCAATAATTTTAGTTAAAAAACATAGTTTTTCTTGAAAATTTTGTCTATTTGTGGTAAACTAACTTAAGCAAACACGGAAATCCCACCTCCAAAATCAGGTTCGGATTATTCGTGTTTGCTTAAAAAGATTACGGGAGAAAATGCCTTGTTTGAACAGACGATTGATATTGAAAGAATTGAGCAAATTGTAGGTCTATTCGGTAATTTTGATGAGAATATTAAGCGAATAGAAAAGCGATATGGTGTAAGCATTACCTCACACGGCTCAACTATCAGGGTAAAGGGAGAAATTTTAAATGTTATGTCGGCTGTAAAAACCCTGGAAGGACTGTTAAAAATGGTCAACAAGGGCGAGAGCATTACTGACCAAAATATTGATTATATTGCTTCACTGGTGGATGACGGTGAGGATTTTAAAATATCCGATATTACCGACAATAACTGTGTTTGTATAACTGCCAGAGGAAAGCCTATAAAACCCAAAACTCTCGGACAGAAGCAGTATATTGAGGCTATTAGAAAAAATACAATTACAATCGGTGTAGGTCCCGCAGGCACGGGAAAAACCTATCTGGCGGTGGCCGAGGCAGTAAATGCTTTTCGTGCCAAAAAGGTTAACAGGATAATACTGACACGACCTGCCGTTGAAGCAGGCGAAAAGTTAGGCTTTTTACCGGGTGATTTGCAACAGAAAATCGATCCATATTTGAGACCGCTTTATGATGCACTTTTTGATATGCTTGGCGCTGAAAATTTTCAAAAATGTCAGGAAAGAGGAGATATTGAGGTAGCTCCGCTTGCATATATGCGAGGAAGAACGCTGGATGACAGCTTTATAATACTTGATGAAGCGCAAAATACTACAAGAGAGCAAATGAAAATGTTCTTAACAAGGCTTGGATTCAATTCCAAGGTGGTAGTAACAGGAGATATTACTCAAATTGATTTACCTGACGGTAAAAAGTCAGGACTTAAAGATGCGGTAAGAATTTTAAAAAATATCGAGGACATTGCTATATCACGCCTTACTGCTCGTGATGTTGTCCGTCATCGATTGGTTCAGGAAATAATAAAAGCTTATGAAAGAGGCGCTGAAGAAAAATGAGTGTTAAGGTAAACATAACTGCAAGGGATAAACAAACAAAATTGCCGACGGGAACACGTCTTTTAATAAGAAAGGCTTGCAACGCAACCTTAAAATTTGAGGGACTTAACGAGCCTTCCGAAGTGGATGTAATCCTTGTAAACGATGATATGATAAAAGAAATGAACAACGAGTTCAGAAATATTGATTCGCCGACAGACGTTTTGTCCTTCCCGCTCGGCGAAAACGCAAAGTTTGACAAAAATCCCGAAAACGGAAATTTAATGCTTGGTGACATTGTAATTTCGCTTGACCACGCAAATTCACAGGCGGATTTATACGGTCATGGAATCGAGCGTGAAATGGCGTTTTTGACTGTTCATTCGATGCTGCATTTACTTGGCTATGACCATGTAAACGGCGGACTCGAGCAGACAATTATGCGTGAAAAAGAAGAAAAGGTTTTAGAGGCATTAGGTCTTGCAATAAATAAGATTTAAGAGAGAAAGTATGAAAGAAAAATCAGCATTTATAACTATTATCGGACGTCCTAATGTCGGAAAGTCCTCCCTGATGAATTGTGTTCTCGGTCAAAAGGTGGCTATTGTTTCAAACAAACCACAGACCACACGCACAAAAATTATGGGAATACTTACAAAAGAGGAAACACAGTTAGTATTTATTGATACACCCGGTTTTCACAAGCCGAAAAACCAACTTGACCGCAATATGAATAAAGCAGTCGGAGATGGTATGGCAGACGTTGATGTCGCTCTTTTGGTGGTGGAAGCGGTGACACGCTTTAAGTCGGAGGATAACATGCTTCCTCCTGCTGAATTGGAGCTTATAAAGGAATTAAAGCGCAGAAAGTTAAAGGCCGTTCTTGTAATCAATAAGATTGATTTGTTAGAAAAAAAGGAAGAGCTTTTGAATATCATTATTCGTTATAATGAGCAATTCCCATTTGAAGCGGTAATACCACTTAGTGCAAGAACAGGCGACGGTGTCGATTTAATGCTTAAAGAGCTTAACAAATTTGCGAGGGTGTCACCTCATTATTTTGATGATGACGATGTGACCGACCAGCCTGAAAAGGTTTTTGTGGCAGAGCTTATCAGAGAAAAGCTTCTTCGTACACTTGACAAGGAGGTGCCACACGGAATCGCTATCGACCTTGAAAAATTTGTTGAGCGTGATACAGCGGCGGGTGAGCCTATTGTTGAGGTTGAAGCAACAGTTATTTGCGAAAAGGATTCTCATAAGGGTATCATTATAGGAAAAGGCGGCGCCGTTCTTAAAAAAATCGGTATGCAAGCAAGACGTGATATTGAAGAATTTTTCGGCATCAAAGCTAATGTTAAGCTTTGGGTAAAGGTTAAAGAGGATTGGCGCAACCGTCAAGGACTTATTCACACCTACGGACTTGACTGATTTTTCCTATTATATTTTCCGGATATTTACTAACACTTATTTTGTAAGGAAGTGTTAGCAGTGAGCGAGGATAAAAATTGGCTTAAATTTATAAAAAGCGGTAGTGTTGCTGATTATTTGCAATATGTAAACAGTGTTAAGGAGAAAACTTTAAGTGACGAGAACTCAAACGCACTTTACGACACAAGGTTTGGTAATAAAAGAGATGAACGTAGGGGAGAGTGACCGCTTGGTTACTCTCTTTACACGTGAATTTGGGCTTATAAAGGCTTTTGCCGCAGGTGCAAAGAATATAAAATCAAAAAAGGGAGCGGCGACAAGCCTGCTTACATATTCACACTTTACAATAAATCAAAAAAAGGGGTCTTTACGAATTAGGGAAGCTACCCCGATTTCTAATTTTTTTACTATGGGCAGTGATATTGAAACTTTATCGCTTTCGCAGTATTTTTGCGAGATTTGTTATAAATTTGGTGAAGAAAATACACCCAATGCAGAGCTTTTAAGGCTTATACTTAATTCACTTCATTTTTTGGTTAAGGAAAAGAGAGATAAATATTTAATAAAAGCAATTACAGAGCTTAGAACCTGTGTGCTTTGCGGATATAGTCCAAATCTTATCGCTTGTGATAATTGCGGAGCATTTGAAGATACGGAAATGCTTTTCAATGTTTATGACGGTTCGCTTTTGTGTAGCGAGTGCAAAGGGAATAAAACAGGTATATTGATAGATAAAACCTTGCTTTCGGCAATAAGGCACATTACTTATTCACCTTTTGCAAAGCTTTATTCTTTTGAAATTCCGCAAGAGGCTTCAAAAAGGCTTAGCTTTCTTACTGAAAATTATATTTTAACCCAAAGCGATACCAAGTTTGATACACTCAACTTTTTTAACAGTATTAAGGAGTAATTATGAGCTACACTATCGAAAGATATGTAAAAACCTTAGAGCTTGATAAAATTTTGGAGCTTTTGGCAAACGAGACGACCTTAAGCGATGCCAAGGATGAGGCAAGGTCTATAATTCCGTCAAGCGACATAAATATTGTAAATAAAAATTTGAAGGAAACCGATGAGGCGTATCTTTTTATGATGAAATATACTGCACCCTCTTTCGGTACGGCTTCAAATGTTTCTTCCTGCCTCTTGCGTGCCCAGTCGGGAGCGGTTTTATCTATGCGTGAGCTTTTGGATATAGCGGAGGTTTTACGTGTCATTCGTTCTTTGAAGGCTTGGCGAGAAAATTGTTCGGGTGTAGAGAAAAGCGAAATAGACTATCTTTTTGATACACTTTTTCCCAATAAATTTTTAGAGGAAAAGATTACCTTTGCAATAAAAAGTGAAGATGAAATTTCGGACAATGCTTCACCCACTCTTTACGATATACGCAGAAAAATTGTTTCAAAATCGGGAAAAATTCGAGAAATACTTGATAAAATTGTTAGAGGACCGAGCGCAAAATATTTGCAAGATGCAATAGTTACACAGCGTGACGGACGGTTTGTAGTACCCTTAAAGGTTGAAAACAAAGGGCAAATAGGCGGTATTGTTCACGATACCTCGGCCTCGGGCTCGACAATATTTATTGAGCCGATGAGTGTAGTTGAGACTAATAACGAAATTAGGGTTTTGCGTCTTCGTGAACAAGAGGAGATAGAGCGCATTTTAGCTGAATTATCGGCGGAAGCGGGAAATTTTGCCGATATAATAATTACTTCGTATAAAGCAGTAGTTTCATTGAATCTGATTTTTGCAAAAGCAAAGCTTGCCTTTAAAATGAAGGCAATTATGCCAAAGATAAATACAAAGGGCGAAATTTACTTAAAAAATGCTAGACATCCGCTCATTTCATATAAATCGGTAGTTCCGATAACTGTGAGCCTTGGTAAAGAGTATAATTCCCTTATAATTACAGGACCTAATACGGGCGGTAAGACTGTTACCTTAAAAACAATAGGACTATTTACTCTTATGGCTATGTCTGGGCTTATGATTCCTTGTGATGATACAAGTGAAATTGCGGTTTTTGGTAAGGTTTTTGCCGATATTGGCGATGAACAAAGTATTGAGCAGTCACTTTCTACCTTTTCATCACACATGGTTAACATAATCTCCATTCTTGAAAACGCCGATGATAATTCTTTGGTGCTTTTTGACGAGTTGTGTGCAGGTACCGACCCCGTTGAGGGAGCAGCCCTTGCAAAAGCAATTTTAATGCGATTATCCGCTTTTGGAAGTCGTGTTGCGGCAACGACACACTATCCCGAGCTCAAATCCTACGCTATTGATACTGATGGTGTAGAAAATGCTTCATGCGAGTTTGATGTTTCAACACTCAAGCCGACATATCGGCTTATTATCGGTATGCCTGGTCGCTCAAATGCTTTTGCGATTTCAAAGCGATTAGGACTTCCTACAGATATAATCGAAAACGCTCAAGCACAGGTTAGTGACGAGGATTTGCGTTTTGAAAGGGTGGTAGCGGCGCTCGAAAAGGCAAAATTTACCGCCGAGGAAGAGCGCAAAAAAGCGCAAAAAATAAGAGCCGAGCTTGAAAACTCTCGTAAAAAGGCGCAAATGCGTGAAGCTGAGCTTCAAAAAACTCAAGAAAAGCTAATGGAAAAAACGAGAGAAACCGCCAATAACATAATTGAAACAGCACGTTATAAATCGGGACTTTTACTTAACGAGCTTGAGGAAATGAAGAAGCAAATGTCGCAAAAAAATGCGGCAGAGCTTGCCGAAAAGGCACGTGCCTCTTTCAAATCTACCATTAAAGAATTAGAGGAAACAGCAGACCCTGTTGTAACAAAAACAGCAAACGGAGAAAAGGTCACAAGCATTAAAAAAGGTGATATTGTTGTAGTTGCCGATATTTCACGAGATGCAACAGTTATCGATGTGAAACCCGACAAAAAACAAGCATTTGTTATGTCGGGCTCGATAAAAATGTGGGTAAGCTTTGATAATCTGCTTGTTAAAAAAGGTGCAAAATCAACCGAAAAGCCCAAAACCCGCAAGGTGACAGGTATGCAAAACAGAGCCTTGCGTGAAGTGTCGGGTGAAATTGATATGCGAGGTATGGCGGCTGACGAGGGCGTTTTAGAGCTTGATAAATACATTGACAATGCCTTGGTTTCGGGACTTGAAACTATTAGAATTATTCACGGAAAGGGTACGGGTGTGCTTCGCAGTGCGGTGCATTCATATCTAAAAGGACATAGGGCGATTAAGTCATTTCGTCTCGGTACATTCGGCGAAGGCGAAAACGGTGTAACAATAGCAGAACTTAAATAAAGGTGATACAAAAGTGATATTTAAAACAAAATCAACTGACACTTGGCTGGTAGTAGGTCTTGGAAATCCGGGACTGCAATATGAAAAAACACGTCATAATGTGGGATTTATGGCGGCGGATTTGTTTTCGCAAAAGGAAGGCTTTTCCTTTAATAAAAATAAAATGGATGCGGTTTTGGGTGAGACCAAAATCGGAAACCAAAGGGTGCTTGTAGCCAAGCCGCAAACATATATGAACTGTTCGGGAAAGGCAGTTACAAAAATTGCTTCTTTTTATAAAATACCTACCGATAAAATCATCATAATTCACGATGACATTTCCCTTGATGTCGGAAAAATCCGAATGCGCAGAAAGGGAAGCGATGGCGGACAAAAGGGTATGCGTGATATTATCGAGCTTATGGGAACGGATAATATTATGCGTATCAAAATTGGTGTAGGAGCAAAACCACATCCGGATTACGATTTAAAGGATTGGGTGCTTGGCAAATTTCCGAAATCACAGCAAAACGATTTAGAAAAAGCACTTGAAAATTCTACACTCGCATTAAAGGAAATAATGCAAAATGGAATTGACAGTGCTATGAATAAATACAACAGTTGAGGAAAAAATGAAATTTTTAAAATCGGTAATTGAAAAAGACCGTAATTTCACCGAGCTTTTAAGTGATATTGAAAAAGGGCGTTTACCAATAGTGGCAACGGGACTTTCGCTTATTCACAAGGCGGTGATGATTTTTGCTGTAAGAGAGCTTACAAACAAAAAAATTACGGTTATTACCAAGGATGAAGCCGAGGCGCAGGATTATATATCCGACTTGACTTCACTCGGACTTTCTGCCTTGCATTTTCCTTTGCGGGACTACTGTATTGGCGAAATAAGCGGTTACTCTAAAGAGTATGAGCATATAAGAATAGATACCCTGTCCAAGCTTTTGGATGGGGATTTTGACGTGTGTGTTGTATCCATTGATTCGGCGCTCACTTTTACTACATCGCCCGAAAAATTAAACGAAGCAAGATTCGCTTTGAGTGTAGGTGATAACATTTCAGTAGCCTCGCTTTGTGAAAAGGTGGTAAGTGCCGGCTATATAAGAAGTGAACTGTGCGAGGGCAAAGGACAGTTTTCAATCCGTGGCGGAATTTTTGATATTTACCCTGTAAATGAGCAAAACCCTGTGCGTATAGAATTTTGGGGTGATGATATTGACAGCATATCTTATTTTGAAACCGATACACAAAGGCGAACCGAGACAGTAGAAAGGATAGAAATAACACCTGCCGGTGAACTGATTTACAACCCGATTTTACTTGCGGAAAAATTGAAGGAATATTTAGACAACGCCTCTCTTTTGACCGAAAAACAAAGACAACGATTAGAAATTGATATAAATGCGCTTAAAAGCGGTATTTCCATAAATGCCGACAGATATCTGACATTTATATGTGAAAATGGCGAAACGGTTTTTGATTACTTAAAGGATACACTTTTAGTTTTAAGTGAGTCGGGAACTATTACCGAGAGGCTGAAGAGTATCCTTACAGCACAAACAGAGGATATAACCTCTTATTTAGAGGAGGGCTTTTTATCAGAAAAAACCTCTAATCTTTGGCTTTTAAAGGGTGAATTTTGGGAAAAGTGTGAAAAAGCAATAATACTTGAAAATTTCCCAAGAAATTCTTATGAGCTTAAAATCAAGGATTTACTCAATTTTAATTACAAACGCTCAACTGCTTGGAGCGGAGATATAAATGTACTAATAGAAGATATTTCATACATCGTCGAGCAGGGCGGTAAGGTTGTTGTATTAGCGGGTGAAATGCGTGCTGCAAAGGTGCTGACTGCTGAGCTTAACGAAAGAGGCATCAGTGCGGTTTTCAGCGAAAACTCAAGTGAAGTGCCTTTTGGTGTTACGGTTACTTTAGGTGGACTTTCAAGCGGTTTTGAAATCCCTTCACAAAAGTTTTTGATTATAACGCATAGATATATTGCGTCCGATACAAAACGCAAAAAGAAGAGAAATAAAAATGCTAAAAGTATTGGCTCTCTCGATGAATTGCGGGTGGGTGATTATGTTGTTCACGAGGCGCACGGTATCGGAATTTTTGATGGTATTCACCGAATTACAAACCAGGGCGTGACAAAGGATTATATAAAAATCAAGTATGCAAAGGGCGATGTTTTATATGTCCCCGTAACACAGCTTGATTTGGTTTCTAAATATATTGGTGCTGCGAGTGAGGACGGCAGTATAAAAATTCACCGTCTTGGCGGTGCCGAGTGGCAAAAAACACGAACAAGGGTGAAAAAAGCCGTTCGTGATATGGCAAAGCAATTAACTGCCTTATATGCCAAACGTATGCAGGCAAAGGGCTATGCCTTTTCACCTGATACAGATTTGCAAAATGATTTTGAACGCAGATTTCCTTACGAGGAAACAGAGGACCAGCTTCGTTGTGTTGATGAAATCAAGAACGATATGGAAAAAGAAATCCCAATGGATAGGCTTTTGTGCGGAGATGTCGGCTTTGGTAAAACCGAGGTGGCGCTTAGGGCTGCTTTTAAGTGCATAAGCGAAGGCAAGCAATGTGCGCTTTTAGTACCGACCACAATTCTTGCTTTGCAACACTATAACACGATAGTCAGTCGTTTTGGCGAAATGCCGGTTACGGTAAAATTGCTTAACAGATTTGTGCCTCAAAAGCAACAGGAAAAGATTTTAAGTGATTTAAAATGTGGACGACTTGATATGGTGGTTGGAACACACAGGCTTATTTCAAAGGACGTCGAGTTTAAGAATATAGGTCTTGTTATAATTGACGAGGAGCAACGCTTTGGTGTAGCACAAAAAGAAAGGCTTAAAGAGCTTTATCCTTTTGTCGATATTTTGACACTTTCAGCAACCCCCATACCACGCACACTTAATATGGCGATGTCGGGGCTTCGTGATATGTCCTCACTCGATGAAGCACCAGGAGACCGGCATCCTGTTCAAACCTATGTTTTAGAGCAAAATACAGGTGTTATAATTGATGCTATCAATAAAGAGATAAGACGTGGAGGTCAGGTTTATTATCTGCATAATAGAGTTGATTCTATTGAACGCTGTGCTGTAAGGCTAAAGCAACTTTTACCCGATAATGTCAATGTTGCAGTAGCCCACGGAAAACTGAGCGAGGATGAGCTGACATCAGTTTGGCGCTCTCTACTTGAGCACGAAATAGATGTCCTTGTTTGCACCACTATTATTGAAACGGGTGTGGACGTACCAAATGCCAATACTCTTATTATTGAGGATGCCGATAGGATGGGTCTTTCTCAGCTTCATCAGCTTCGTGGCAGGGTTGGTCGTTCGCCGAGACGGGCTTATGCATATTTTTGTTTTGCAAGAAACAAACAGCTGTCCGATGTTGCGGCAAAACGACTTGAAGCAATAAGAGAATATACCGAATTTGGTTCGGGCTTTAAAATTGCAATGCGTGACCTTGAGATTAGGGGTGCGGGAAGTATTTTGGGTGGAGACCAACACGGAAATATGGAGTCGGTAGGATACGATATGTATCTTAAACTTTTATCGGATGCTGTAAATGAGGAAAATGGTGTAGAGGTCGATGATGATATTCCCTGTACAGTTGACCTTAATATTTCGGCACATATTCCCGAAAGCTATATTGAATCCTTGCCTGCAAGGCTTGGAATTTACAAAAGAATTGCGGCGATAAGAACAGATGAAGATGTTTCCGATGTAATAGATGAACTTTGTGACCGTTTTGGTGATCCACCAAAAGCTGTTATGGGACTAATAGATGTTTCGATCTTGAGAAGCAAAGCGGCACAGGGTAAAATTGCAGAAATTACCGAGAACGGAAATACTGCGGTTTTGCATATCAATTCTATTGACAGCAATGTAATGGAAAAGCTTTCATCACACTTCAAGGACAGATTTATGCTAAAAGTAATCGATAAGCCTGTATATACAATTAAGTTGCTTAAAAACCAGAAAATTTCTGATTTTGTTAGTGAACTTTCAAAAATATTGTAAAGTTTTTATAGACTTTTTAGGAAGTATGGTATATAATTAATTTAATTATTGCAGAATTAACGGAGGCAAAAAATGAAAAATGTTAAAAGAATTTTAAGTGTAGTGCTTATTCTCGTTTTGGTACTTTCCTTTGCGGGCTGCCACAAAAAAGGCGAAATAGCAGTTACTATCGGTGAGTGGAAGTTTACTTCGGCTTATTATATGTGTGCATTTTTACAGGCCAATGACCAAGCAAAAGCTATTGTACAGCAAGGCTTGAGTGAAGAAGAAGCAGCTTCGGAAGATATTGATTATACCTCTAAAAAGGTTGAGGACAAGGAATATCAAACTTGGGTTAAGGATACTGCAATCGAGACACTCAAAGAAATTGCGGCATTAAAAACACTTTGCAAAGAAAACGATATTTCTATAGAGCAAGCTACTAAAGACAGCTATGACGAAATGCTTGACAGCGTTTGGTCTGACGCAAATAACGGATACTATTATGCATCATATTTTGGTGACCAGCTTGATATGGGTTCTTCCTTCGCAATGAAATATGAAGAAAACGGCGTTTCAAAAGCAACATATTGTGAGTTTGTCTTGGATAAGAGTCTTTCTGAGTTGTATTTTGCCCATATTTACGGTGCAGAAGGCGAAAAGGCTGTTGCTAAAGCAGAA
>JAZNRN010000084.1:0-13628 GCA_045590775.1 Acutalibacteraceae bacterium | reverse complement strand
TTAATCGGTCAATATACTTATGCGAGGGATTTTCAAAAATTTCATTAAGTCCCTCAAAGCATTTTTCCTTAAAATACTCAAAATGGTCTTTATCGCCTATATCAAATCTCGGCAACTTGATTTTGCCAAACTCGAACTCCAAATTACACTTTTTTGCAATTTCGTTGGTGTTGTGTATTGCCTCAATGTTTTCGGGGAAAAGCTTTGCCATTTCCTCCCCCGATTTCAAATAAAACTCGTTTGTTTTAAATTCGAGTGCGCTTTCCTCGTTAATACTGCTTCCCGTCTGTACACAAAGCAAAACCTTATGCATTTTATAGTCATCGTTTTCTATATAATGCACATCGTTTGTCGCAACAAGCGGAATATCCGTTTCTTGTGACAGCTTAATGATTTTAGGGTTTACAAGCTTTTGCTCTCTGATGCCGTGGTCTTGAATTTCAAGATAATAATTCCCTTCTCCAAAAACATCTTTATACCAAAGAGCAGTCTCCTTTGCTTTGTCATACTCCCCGTTTAAAATACATTTCGGAATTTCGCCTGCAACACAGGCAGAAAGTGCAATAAGCCCGTTTGAATATTTTTTAAGGCTTTCCCTGTCAACACGAGGTTTTGAATAAAAGCCTTCTGTAAAGCCCAAGGATACTAATTTTATAAGATTTTTATAACCCTCTTCGTTTTTACAAAGCAAAACCAAGTGTGAATAATTATTGTCTATTCCCTTTTGTTTTTGAAATCGACTTCGAGGAGCAAGATAAACCTCACACCCGATAATCGGCTTTATTCCCTTTTGCTTTGCATATTTATAAAATTCGATAGCACCGTACATTACACCGTGGTCGGTAATAGCAAGATTTTTAAATCCCATATCTGATGCCTTGTCAATGAGCCTTTTTATTCTACAACAACCATCTAAAAGACTATACTCTGTGTGCAAATGTAAATGAGTAAAATCCATACGCTATACCTCCCTTTCAATTATAATGTGTGAAAAACTATTGTAATTTTTCCATATCCTCGTAAATTTCAATTATCCTTTTTAATCTGTGATTAAGTCCAGAAATTGTGAGCGGAGCACTTGAAATTCTGCAAAGCTCCTTTAAAGTGGCTTGGGGATTTTCTTTTCTGAGTAACGCTGCTTCTAAAAGCTCGTGCGGTAGGCTATACAGCCTGTCCGCTTTTTCTAAAAACTCGATAGCGGTCCTTTGCTTTATAGACGCCTCAACAGTTTTTGAGATATTTGCGTTATCACAATTTCTTGCCCTGTTTATACTATTTTTAACACCCTTCATAATTTTAGTATCAATTATATCGAGTGTTTTTTTACCCGCACCGATTAAGGTGAGCAAATCCTCTACCGTAGCGCTTTCCTTTGTGTAAAGCTGAACACCATTTTGTCTTTTTGCCATACGCATATTTATATCGTATTCACTCAAAAGCAAATAAAGCTCTTCCGCTAAATCCTCATTTTTCACATTAAACTCTGCCCTGTATTCTTTTTCGGGGTCGTTTACATTTCCACAGGCTAAAAAAGCACCTCGCAAAAAGGACAAGACACAGCAATCCCGTTCAAACACCGACGTATCAATTTTATTTTCCCCGATTCCAAAATCAATAGACGCTAAAATTTTAAGTCGGTCAGTCTCATCAGGAATTTCCACCTTAAAGGTTGGTCTAACACTACCGCCGCAAGAGATTTTCGGCCGTATTTTATAAGCTCTGTAAACAGCTTCACTATAAGCCTTTGCAACATTTTCATTAGCCGTTTGAAGAACAATTTTTCTTATAGAAAAAGACCTGCCAAAAAGCATAAAACCATAAGCAAATGATAGTTTACAGCAATTTGACAGTCTTAAATTTAAAAGTTCATTTTTAACATCTGCACAAAAAGACATCTTAACTTTTCTTCCCTTGTGAATTACTTTCTGCCGACAAAAATTACTTCGGGACAAAGCTCTACCTTGTCGTTTTCCAAAACAGTTTCCCTTATCTTATCAATAAGCTCAAGCACATCCTTTGCAGTAGCCTCGCCTTTATTTATAATAAATCCTGCGTGCTTACAGCTTACCTGTGCGTCACCTACAGATACACCCTTCAAATTGTTTTGTTCAATCAAAGCACCCGCAAAATAACCCTTTGGTCGCTTAAAGGTACTTCCTGCGCTCGGATATTCTAACGGTTGCTTTTCCTTTCGGCGTGAGAGAAAATCCTCCATAGCAGATTTAATTTCACATTTATCGCCTTTTTTAAGCTTAAAAGTAGCCGACAAAATTATATTGTTGTTTTCTTTAAATATACTTGTTCTATACCCTAAAGCCATATCCTCGGCTTTTATAGTCTTTATTTCGCCATCGTCATCTAAATACTCACAAGATACAATACAGTCCTTAATTTCCCCGCCGTAAGCGCCTGCATTCATATAAACAGCACCGCCTACCGCTCCCGGAATACCAAAGCTAAACTCAAGTCCCGAAAGCGAGTTTTCAAGTGCTGTTTTACATAATGTGGCAAGCGTCACACCGGCACCGACTGTGATTTCATGCTCTGATACCGAAATATCATCCAACATTGACAGTGAAATAACCGCACCGTCAATACCCTTGTCAGATACTAAAAGATTAGAACCCTTTCCGATTACCATATACGGAATTTGATTGTTTTTCAGATATAAAACCGCTCTTTTAAGTTCATCACGGTTTTTAACAGTAACAAAAACATCTGCATTTCCGCCTATTTTAAAGCTTGTGTGAAGAAACATCGGCTCTTGCAATTTATATTCAATTTTTTCTTTTTCACAAAATTCTGTAAAAGCCTTTAAATTCATCGCCAAATCCTTTAAAAAAATTATTTGTACATATCACTTATATATGCTGCACCGATAATACCGGCGTCATTACCAAGCTCTGCCGCCTTAACAAGAGCCTTTTTGTCAAGCCTGCGAGCATAGTTTTCACCTGCCACAATTTCTCTTACAGGAACTATTAAGGCGTCTCCCTCTTTAGAAATACCGCCACCTATTGCGATTACTTCAGGTTGGAATATATTGATATTGTTGGCAATACCGACTGCCAAATACTTGATATATTGGTCAACTACCATCTTTGCTGCCATATCACCTTTACGCATAGCTTCAAAGGAAGTTCTGCCGCTTACCTTGTTAATATCATTGTCGCAAAGTTCCCACATTAAGCTGTCAGGGTATCTGTGCATAGCTTGCTTTGTTTGGCGGATAAGTGCTGTAGCTGAAGAATATGCTTCCCAACAGCCCATTCTGCCACAGGAGCAAACCTCTCCATCTACAACGATTACACTATGACCAAGCTCTCCTCCCGCAAAATTAAATCCGGAATGAATTTTACCGTTAATTACAATTCCGCCGCCGACACCTGTGCCTAAAGTAATCATTATGAAATTCTTTGTTCCTTTGCCTGCGCCTGCTATGAATTCACCATAAGCCGCAGCATTGGCATCATTTTCCACAAAGAAAGTAAGGCCTGTTTTTTCTTTTAGCATATCCGATACGTGAACATCTAAAAAGCCTAAATTGTTAGCGTAACAGATAATTCCGTTTTTATTATCAATAGTACCGGGTGAACCCACACCTGCACTGTCAATATCTGAATTTTTAAGCCCTGCCTTTTCGATAGCCTCAAGAGCCACAGCTGCCATATCGGAAACTATTTCCTCAGCAGGACGGGGAGAATTTGTTTTTCTCTTTGCAGTAGCAATTATCTTATAATTTTCATCAACGACACCCGCCACAATATTTGTGCCGCCTAAATCAATACCTAATCTATACATAATTTTTTCCTCTCTTTAAAACGGATTTACCGCTTCTGTTTCTGTAGTTGCTTCATTATCTGTCATTCCAAGTTTCTTGAGTAAATCCTCAGCCGCATTGTATCCTAGTTTCTTTTGACGACTATTCATTGCAGCGACCTCAATAATTACCGCAAGATTTCTACCCGGCTTTACCGGAATTGTAAGAGAAGGGATTTTCAAATCCAAAATCTCAGTAGTTTGATTGTCAAGCCCCATTCTGTCATAAACTTTGTTGACATCCCAAGGCTCAATATTGATGATAAGATCTATTTTTTCTGTAAGCTTTACCGCACCCGCACCAAAAATACGACTTGCATTAATAATGCCGATACCACGAAGCTCGATAAAGTGTCTTATATTGTCGGGTGCCGTACCTACAAGCGAGCGGCTTGAAACACGTCTTATTTCCACCGCATCATCAGCGATAAGTCTGTGCCCACGTTTGACAAGCTCGATAGCCGTTTCCGATTTGCCGACACCACTTTCGCCAAGAAGTAAAATTCCCTCACCGTAAACCTCGACCAAAACGCCGTGTGTTGTAAGCCTTGGTGCTAACTGAACATTTAAAAATGCTATAAGGGATGATTCAAAGTTAGAGGTTGACTCACTACTGCGAAGCAAGGGGACGTTATATTTTTTCGCATTTTCCATATAAGCGTCGCCTATTTCAAGACCACGGCAAACAACAACTGCAACCGGTTTACGAGAAAACAATTCCTCCAAACGTGCATTTGCTTTTTCGGGAGTAAATCTTTTTAAAAAGCTTTCCTCGCTTTTGCCGATAATTTGAATACGCTTATCGTCAAAAAATTCAAAATATCCCGCCATGTGAAGTCCGGGTCGGTTGGTTTCAGTTGAGGTGATTAAAACCTCTCCCGCATCACAGGGCATATTCAAAACCTCAAGCGAAAATTCCTTTATAATTTTCGCAAGCGGCACATTATAATTTACAGGCAAAATAATACCTCCTTAATATTTACAATTTGACATTTTAGATTATACTATATAATTCACAAAAAATCAAAGTTTTTTATTTATCCGTTACCACTTTTTTAAACTTTTTCCTTGATAATATATCAATAAAGCCTTATAATTGAATAAAATAGTTATAAAAAGGATGTATTTGTTTTATGAAACTCGGTATGGTAGGATTGCCAAATGTCGGCAAATCAACTTTATTTAATGCTATCACAAACGCAGGCGCACAATCAGCGAATTACCCTTTTTGCACGATTGAGCCAAACATCGGTATGGTTAGTGTCCCCGATGAGCGACTTGAAAAATTAGCCGAAATTTATAATCCCGATAAATTCACTCCTGCTGTAATTGAATTTGTTGATATTGCAGGTCTTGTAAAAGGTGCTTCAAAGGGCGAAGGACTTGGTAATAAATTTCTTTCAAATATTCGTGAGGTTGACGCTATAGTTCACGTTGTACGCTGCTTTGAAAGTACAGATATTATCCATGTCGAAGGCTCGGTTGACCCTGTACGTGATATAGAAACCATAAATCTTGAGCTTATTTTTTCAGATATTGAAATGGCACAGCGCCGACTTGACAAAGCAACAAAAGCTTTAAAGGGCGACAAAAAAATGCAAACAGAGGTAGATTTTTTAAAACGACTCATTGCCCATCTTGAAAACGGTCTTCCCGCTCGTTCTGTTGAAATTTTGGACGAGGCCGAACAGGAGATTATAAACACCACGGCACTACTTTCCGCAAAGCCTGTTATATACGCTTGTAATATGAGTGAGGATGACTTTGCCGCCGGTATCAAGGGCAACAAAAACTACTCCTTGGTGGAAGAAATTGCAAAAAAAGAAAAAGCGGAAATTTTACCAATTTGTGCAGCACTTGAAGCTGAAATTTCCGGACTCGAGGCCGAGGAAAAGGTAATGTTCTTGGAAGAACTCGGTCTTGAGCGTTCAGGTCTTGATAGAATGATTCAAAAGTGCTATTCCCTTTTAGGGCTCATATCCTACCTCACCGCAGGCAAGCCCGAAGTGCGTGCTTGGACCATCACAAAGGGTACAAAGGCTCCCGGTGCTGCAGGAAAAATCCACTCCGACTTTGAGCGAGGATTTATTCGTGCAGAGGTTATTGCGTACGATGACTTTATAGCTTGTGGCGGAAATATGGTGACAGCTAAAGAAAAAGGTCTTGTCAGGAGTGAAGGCAAAGAATATGTTATGAACGACGGAGATATTGTTCTTTTCCGTTTCAATGTGTAGCTATTTCGCCCTTAATATTGAATAATTTTGCAACCCAAAATAACAATTAGGAGATTTATTCCAAATGGATTTTCTACACAGAACCTGGGCAGAAATTGATTTGTCTGCCTTGAAACACAATTTTAATCTAATAAAGCAAAAAGTCGGCAATTCACTTATTATGTCGGTTGTAAAAGCAAATGCTTATGGTCACTCCGTTGAATATATTGCCCCTTTTTTAGAAGATTGCGGCACCGATTGGTTTGCGGTTTCAAATATTGATGAGGCAGTTCAGCTTCGCAAAATAGGTATCAAAAAACCGATTTTGATTTTGGGATATACCCCTGTTAATATGGTTGAAGCTCTGTCTTACAATAACATTTCTCAATGTGTCTATTCCCTCGAATATGCAACCCTTTTATCTGAATATGCAAAAAAATCGGGAGTTGTAATAAAAACCCATTTAAAGCTTGATACCGGTATGTCAAGACTCGGCTTTGATTGCAGAACCGATGATTTGAATGGTATTGACGAAGCGATAATGTCGGCAAGAAAAGATAACCTAATTTGCGAAGGTGTCTTCACACATTTTTGCGAATCTGACCGAGAGATTTCAAGCGATGACGGTTGGACTGACAAGCAATATAACAGATTTCAAAACAGCATTTCTGTTTTAAAATCAAACGGTGTAAAGCCTGAAATCTGTCATTGTGCAAATTCTGCAGCACTTATCACCGATAAAGACAAACTGCTCGATATGACAAGACCGGGCATAATCCTTTACGGTCTTTCCCCTTCGTCTGCTTCACAGTTTGATATTGATTTCAAGCCCGTAATGACCTTAAAATCAGTAGTTTCAATGGTTAAGACAATAAATACAGGCGATACTGTAAGCTATGGCAGAACCTTTAAGGCAGAAAAAAGTATGAAAATTGCCACTATAGCGGCGGGCTATGCAGACGGTTATCCAAGGCTTCTTTCAAACAACGGATATGTCATCATAAATGGTAAAAAAGCAAACATTTTGGGCAGGGTTTGTATGGATCAAATGTCTGTCGATGTGAGTGATATTCCCGATGTCAAAATGGGTGACGAGGCATTACTTTTCGGAAAAGAGCTGTCGGTTGATGTTTTAGCAGAAAAGACAAATACTATAAATTATGAAATTGTTTGCGGCATATCACCGAGAGTACCACGAGTAATAATCAAGGAGTAGTATTTATGAAAAAATATATTCTTTCTCTTGATGAAGGTACAACAAGCGCAAGAGCTATCCTTTTCGATAAAAGTGCCAATATCGTATCATTGGCGCAGCACGAATTTACTCAAATTTATCCCAAATCAGGATATGTTGAGCACGACCCTCTGGAAATTTATTCCGCACAATATGCTTCCCTTACCGAGGCTATAACAAAAAGTGGAATTGATGTAAAAGAAATCGCCGCAATCGGTATTACAAACCAGCGTGAAACCACGGTTGTTTGGGATAAAACAACCGGAAAGCCTGTTTACAATGCGATTGTTTGGCAATGCCGAAGAACTGCTGAAATTTGTGAGAATTTAAAGCTTAATGAAGGCCTTGAGGATTACATAAAGGAAACCACCGGTCTTAAAATAGATGCTTATTTCAGCGGCACAAAAATAAAATGGATACTTGATAATGTCGAAGGAGCACGTCAAAAAGCCGAAAACGGCGAGCTTCTTTTCGGAACGATTGATACCTGGCTTATTTGGAAGCTGTCGGGCGGCAAAACTCACGTGACCGATTATACAAACGCTTCCCGTACAATGCTTTTTGACATTCATAATATGTGTTGGGACCAAAAGCTTTTACAAATTTTGGATATTCCAAAATCCATGCTACCCGAAGTAAAGTCATCAAGTGAAATATACACTCAGGTGAATATTTTAGGCGAAAATATCCCTGTTTCGGGAATAGCCGGCGACCAACAAGCCGCTCTTTTCGGACAAAAATGCTTTGCAAAGGGCGATATGAAAAACACCTACGGTACAGGTTGTTTTATGCTGATGAACACAGGTGACGGTGCAGTCACAAGCCAAAACGGACTTCTTACTACAGTTGCAGCCACCTTAAAGGATGAAAAAACACAATATGCCCTCGAGGGAAGCGTTTTTGTCGGTGGTGCTGTAATACAATGGCTTCGTGATGAATTAGGTTTGATTTCCTCTGCCGCCGAAAGTGAGGAAGCCGCACTCAAAGTCCCTGACAATGCCGGAGTTTATATTGTTCCTGCTTTTGCAGGACTCGGCGCTCCTTATTGGGATATGTATGCAAGAGGTACTGTCACAGGACTTTCCCGTGGAAGTAACAAAAATCACATTATTAGAGCGGCTCTTGAATCAATTGCCTTTCAAACCAACGACCTGCTTTGCGCCATGAAAAGCGACAGTAATACCGATATTTCCTTTTTGCGTGCAGATGGCGGAGCAGCAAACAATAATTTTTTAGCACAGTTCCAAGCCGATATTTCTTCTATTCATGTTGTTCGCCCAAAATCAAGCGAGGCTACAGCTCTGGGTGCCGCTTTTTTGGCAGGACTTTCCTCGGGCTTTTGGAAAGATAAAAAAGAGCTGCTTGAAATTAAGTCAAGCGACAAAGAATTTATACCCGAAATCGAAGAATCCTCAAGAGAAAAATTGCTAAGTGGTTGGAAAACAGCCGTTTCTAAAACTTTAGCTAGCGAAAACATTTAAACTTTAACCAGCCTTAAAGGTCGCAGAATTTTTTAAATAAAGGATTTTTTGATTAGCGAGGCACAAAACGCAGTAAATCCTGACGGATTTACGAGTATTAAAACATAAGCCAAGCGAAAAATACTTGTTTCAAAATCTGATTCAAGTTTAAATTCTTTGGCTAAGGAGTGAGTTTATGTCTATTCAGGTAAAAGAACTAAATATTAAGAGTACTGACAATATTCACACCCTTGTCGGTAAAATGTATATACCCGACAGTGAAATCAAAGGACTAGTGCATATTGTTCACGGTATGACCGAGCATATCGGCAGATATGACCACTTTATGTCAAGGCTGGCAGAAAATGGATATTTAACCTTTGGCTTTGATAATTTAGGTCACGGAAAAACCGCAATAAACGATTCAGAGCTCGGCTTTATTTCGAGTATTGACGGTTGGAAACATTTAGTTAATGATGTGGCTTTTGTTTCAAAAACCATAAAAAATATGTATCCCGATAACGAGCTTTGCCTTTTTGGTCATTCAATGGGTTCTTTTATTGCAAGAATTGCGGCAGAAAACAACCCCGAGCTTTATCACAAGCTTATACTTTGCGGAACTGCAGGAAAAAATCCTTTAAGCAAAATCGGGCTGTTGCTTGCTAATGTTATAAAAAAATTCAAGGGTGAAAAATACATTTCAGACCTTATAATTGATACCGCCTTTGGCAGCTATAACAAGCGATTCCCAGAAGAAAGTAAATACGCATGGCTTACAAAGGACAGCAATATTATCGCAAAGTACAAATCCGATAAGTTCTGTACCTTTAAATTTACGGTTTCTGCAATGCACGACCTTGTGAAGCTGATTGATGTTTGTAACCAAAAGAAATGGTACAAGGGTATGAACAAAAAGATGCCCATCCTCCTAATATCCGGCAGTGATGACCCTGTCGGCGGTTACTCAAAAGGAGTAAAAGAGGTTCATAAAAAGCTCATCAAAAACGGTTGTAATTCAAATATCAAAATTTATGACGGCTTCCGCCACGAGATATTAAATGATTCTTGCCGAGAAGAAGTTATGTCAGATGTTTTAAAGTTTGTAAAATAATAAATACCCCCACAGAATTTTCTTTCTATGGGGGTATTTTTAAAGCTCGTTTTCGATAATAAGCAGGCGGTTATATTTTGCGTTTCGTTCACTTCGAGCTGGTGCTCCTGTTTTAATTCCGTCTGCATTTACTGCGACTGCCAAATCTGCAATGCTTGTGTCCTCTGTCTCGCCCGAGCGGTGCGAAATAATTGTTTTATATCCATTTCTATGTGCCAAATTTATTGTATCAAGTGTCTCTGTCAATGTTCCTATTTGATTAGGCTTTATTAAAATAGCATTTGCACATTTTTCTGTTATTCCCTTATTTAAGCGTTCCTTATTGGTTACAAATAAATCATCACCAACAAGTCTTATTTTACTTCCCAACCTATCAGTGATTTTTTGCCAAGATACCCAATCATTTTCACTCAAAGGGTCTTCAAGCGATATAATAGGATATTTTGAAATTAAATCCTCGTAATATGAAATCAGCCTTTCTGCCGACATTTTTACATTTCTTTTAGGCAGAACGTATTCCCCGTTTTCGTACCACTCACTTGAAGCAATATCAAGGGCAATTTTGATTTCATCGGTAGTATATCCGCTTTTTTCGATAGCGCAAACAATAAGACTTAAAGCCTCCTCATCGCTTTCAAGGCTCGGAGCAAAACCGCCCTCATCACCAACTGCCGTGGAGTAGCCTTTTTCCTTTAGAATGCTCTTTAGTGTTTGGTAAACCTCACTCGAAATTCTGATAGTCTCTGCAAAGCTTGATGAATTTTCGGGCACTATCATAAATTCCTGAATATCTATATTATTATCAGCATGTGCGCCGCCATTTAAAATATTAAGCATTGGCGTGGGCAGAGTTTTTGCGTTTATACCGCCTAAATATCTGTAAAGTGGCATTTTATATGATTCTGCCGTTGCTTTAGCATAAGCGAGCGAAGTCGCAAGAATAGCATTAGCTCCAATTCTTTTTTTATTGCTTGTGCCATCAAGAGCTACTAAAGCATTGTCAATTATTCGCTGGTTTAAAGTGCCTACATTAAGTAGCGTTTCTTTGATTTCGGTGTTGACGGATGTTACCGCTTTTAATACACCCTTACCTCCGTAGCGCTTTTCACTGTCCCGCTTTTCATAGGCTTCAAATTCCCCTGTCGAAGCACCTGACGGTGCTGTTGCAAATCCAACTTCTCCACTCGAAAGCGTCACTCTTACTGCAACTGTCGGACAGCTTCTCGAATCCAAAACCTCAAACCCTTCAACATTTACAATATTTCTTTGCATAAAAAAATACCTCTCTTTCAAGAGGTATTTTTTCCGTTTTAAAGATAATTATTAAAGCGGACTATTAGTTTTTCCGTCCATAAAATCTAAAACCTTTTGCTTGTGTTTTTCGTTTGTTATAACCGCAGGCTGATAATTATTCACATCACTCGTATAAACATAGCAAGGAATAATATTAGATTGACTACTGCTTACTGTGTTAGTGGCAATATCAACAGTCAAATTCATTTGGTAAATAATCGTTCTGTTTTCGGGGCGTCTGTGACCGCCATAACAGAAATTGCCCATTGAATAAACTATTTCTACACCCTTATAAACTTCACGTGGTTGTAAAACGTGGGGATGATTTCCTACCACCAAATCAGCACCGTTATCAACCAATTTTCTTAAAGCTCGTTTTTTCCAAGCCTCGGGCTTGTGAATTTTTTCTGTACCGCCATGGAAATAAACAATTTGGTAATCCGACTGTTTTTCGGCCTCTTTCATTTCCTTTATAATGGTATTAGCTTGGTATTCACCCCATAGTCCATGACAGATAACCGCAATTCTAAAGCCTTCCTTTTCGAGATACATAATTGTACCCTCTATTCCATAAGGAAGCCCTGCATCCTTTATTGCGTTTATAGTATCTTGGCGGCCTGTTGCTCCATAGTCACCTATATGATTGTTTGCCAGAGAAACGCCCTCAACACTTGATGAGGTCAAAATCTCGGTGTTAGATGTCTTTGATTTAAACCAAAATGCAGGCGAATAATTCTTATTTACAGGAGATAATTTTTTATCTGTAAAAACATTTTCAATATCAACTAATGTAAAATCATCAGCTTCAAAAATGTGCTTTACCTTTTTTAAAAAGTATGACGGTGGCTTGGTTGCAGCATACTTATTAAAGCTACCCGCTGCCATACTGTCAAGCTGAGAAGCCAATAGCATATCTCCTACAAAAGAAAGCTTTATATCAAATGAAGTTGGTTCTACTATTTCGGGCTCTTTGGGAGTTTCCTCTATCTTTTCTTCTGTTACAGGCTTTTTTTCTTCAGTTTTCTCGGGTTCTTTAGTACAACCTGTTACACCCAAAAGAAAAGCTAAACATAAAACAATACATAAAAACTTTTTCATTGCTTTCCCTCTTTTTCTTGCATCAAGCTTTTTCAAAAAGCATTTTTTCAACTATTTCAGCGGCCGTTTCCACCATACAAACACAAGGACGCTTATTATAATACTCCTGTGTTCTGTCATCAGGTATGTGAGTTTCATTTTTCGGAATTTTGCCCTCTAAAAGCTCACGACAAATAATACTTCCATTTTCTTTTTTAAACTCTGCTGCCATATCTTGAATCAGCTTATAATGATTTGCTTTTGCTCTTTTATCATTAGGTGAGGTATAGCCTTTTTTAAGACCTGCCACCATAAAAGCACCGCTTAACGCTCCGCAAACCTCACGAAGCCTGCCCATACCTCCGCCAAAGGAGGATGAAAGCATAATAGCTGTATCAAAATCAAGCCCCAAATCATCACAAAAAGCGCCAATAACAGCCTGTGAGCAGTTATATCCGCTCAAAAACAAATCCTTTGCTTTTTCTACATATTTACTCATTTTTTACCTCTATATTGCAAAGATATCAACCAAAAAGCGGTGTTGAAAAATATCTTTCGGCGGTGTCAGGAAGCACAGTTACAACTGTTTTGCCTCGCCCTAATTTCTTTGCAAGCTTTATTGCGGCAGCAACATTTGTGCCACTGCTTATTCCGCACATAATGCCTTCCTTTGAAGCCAAATCCTTTGCGGTATTCAATGCCTCATCATCACTTATAATACATAAATCATCATAAATTTCGGTGTTTAAAATTGCTGGAATAACACCGTCACCGATACCCATTTGAACATGAGTGCCGATTGTACCACCCGACAAAATAGCGGCGTTTTCGGGTTCAACTGCCCAAATAGTAATATCAGGATTTCTCTCCTTCAGCATTGTACCTATACCGGTAATCGTACCGCCAGTACCAATTCCCGAGCAAAAACCGTCAATTTTTCTATCTAATTGCTCAATTATTTCTTTTCCTGTTCCACAATACTGAACATCAACATTTGCAGGATTTTCAAATTGTTGTGGCACAAAAACGTTTTCATGTTCATCACGATATTTAAGTGCCATTTGTAAGCATTCCTCGATACATAAACCTATATTTCCGTCATCGTGGACTAAAACTACCTCGGCTCCGTATTGCTCAATAAGCTTTCGCCTTTCCTCACTCACAGAATCGGGCATAATAATTTTAACCTTATATCCCTTTACTGCTCCCACCAGAGCCAAGCCTATTCCTTGATTTCCGCTTGTCGGCTCCACAATTACGGTGTCTTTATTTATTATTCCTTTTTTCTCTGCATCAATAATCATATTAAATGCGGTACGTGTCTTTATCGAGCCGCCCACATTAAGTCCTTCAAATTTAACAAAAATGTCCGCACAGTCATCATCCACTATTCTTTGCAGCTTTATTATTGGGGTATTTCC
>JAZNRN010000083.1:0-7772 GCA_045590775.1 Acutalibacteraceae bacterium | reverse complement strand
TCATTTTTTAAAATATTCATGCATATGATTAAATGGTGATATATGTGCTGATCTTTAACATAATTAGTGTTATTTGTATTATTTTCTATCTGTTTATAATGATATTTGCTAAAAAGGGAAGAGGCTTTTTTAAAACCCTTTTATTTAATGCTTTTGTTGGAATTGTTGTCCTGTTTATAATTCACTTGACTTCAAATATGACAAACGTTTATTTACCAATAAATTATGTTACAATGATAATATCAGGAACTTTAGGTCTGCCTGGGGTGTGCGGTTTAATGTTATTGAATATAATTGTATTGATTTGAATGAAATCACCTATATAAAAATCATTACAAATTAATTAGAGTAAAAGGGAATAATTAAAAAATAAATTCTCTAAAAATCAAATCGCCAATTATACTAAATGAATATTTTGTATAATTTAGGGAAGTGAAAATATATTTTTTTCATATATAAGCTTCTGTCTATCATTCTAATTCACCTTGCAGATAAAGAAAGTGCTTTATATAGCAGGATTTAATTATTAGATAATTGAAGATAAATTTAACATAATATTTCAAACGATTTGTTTTATGGTTTTATTCTAAAATATCTACTCGTTTAATTTTTTTCTTTTAATACAAAGTATCGTTTGAAAAATTTCTATCAAAGTTATTTTTTCAGAAAAAATCATATTTTTACCATTATAGAAAAAATTGCATATACTTTTATGTTTTTAAGCAAAAAAATAAATCCTCAAACACAATTAAATGTATCCGAGGATTTATTTGGTGCCGGTGGCCGGACTCGAACCGGCACGGTATCGCTACCGGTGGATTTTGAGTCCACTACGTCTGCCAATTCCATCACACCGGCAAGTGTGAAACGACTTAATGATAATACCATATCTCGAAGATAAAATCAAGTCTTTTTTCAATAATTTTATCAAAATACAACTTTGTTAAAATTTTAACAAAGTATTAGAAATCATCAATTAACTTTATTTCCGAAATTGAACCGATTCTACCCGGAAAAGAATTCATTACAATACCGTTGAATTCGACCGAAATATAATCATTTACTTTAAGAGATGAATAAATGCCTGTTTCAAGATTTTCTGTCATTAAAATCAAGGGCTCTCCCTTGGTAAAGCCTGTGCTTTTGCCATCGGTTACGGTGATTTCAATTTCATCGGTACGGATATCAACAATTTTGCCTTCAAAAATCAAATTTTCCGATTCGGTATTACTGTTAATTTCGGTACTGCTTTGTAAATCAGGATCAGAGGAAATTTTACCGTTATCACCGGTTTTATCAAAACAATCAATAATAAAAATTAGTGAAATCAGTAATATAATAATAGCAATACTTACAACTATAAGCTTCTTTTTCATTAACCCCTCTCCCCTTTTGGTTGGAAAACATTTTTTAAATAAAGAAAAAACGGCCCAAAGCCAAAAGCCGAGCCGTAAAATTTCTTAAAAATTATGCATTTGCTTTGTTGTAACGAGTAACTAAAGCAGACTTCTTTCTTGCAGCATTGTTCTTGTGAATAATGCCTTTTGAAGCAGCTTGGTCAATCTTCTTAACAGCAGCAGCTACTGTAGCTTGCATATCATCGGCCTTTGCGTCAATAGCGGCATCAGCCTTCTTAACAGCAGTTCTTAAAGCAGAACGATAAGCCTTGTTATGTTCATAATTAGCTTTGCTAACTAAAACACGTTTTTTAGCAGATTTAATATTCGGCATCTTGACACCTCCCAACACCTTGTATCAAACTAAATCAATACATAATCTCACGTACAATTAATAATATCATAAAACATTTGAAATTGCAACACTTTTTTTAATAATTTTTTAAATATTTTATTCATTGAAAAAATTGAAAATTGCTGTGGCATTTTGAGTGGTGATGCCCTTTAGATTTGACAACTCCTCAATAGAAGCGGTTTTGATATTCTTAATTGATCCAAACGCTTTTAAAAGTATTTTTGCTTTTTCTTCGCCTATACCCTTTATTTCAAGAAGCTGTGATTTTGTCATTTTTTTACTGCGTAAATTCTTGTGATACGTAATGGCAAATCGGTGGACTTCATCTTGAATATTTGTAATCAAGGTAAAGCATTTTCGATTTGATTTTATTGAAATATCACCACCGGTCGTTGCGATGGCACGTGTTCTGTGCTTAGAATCTTTAACCATACCAAAAATCGGTATGTTTAGTTCATGTTTCGCTAAAATCGGTAAAACAGCGCCTATTTGACCTTTTGCACCATCTAAAAGAATTAAGTCGGGTAATGTGGTAAAACCTTCATCAGAGCCGTTTTTGTACTCTGTAAAGCGTCTGTCTAAAACTTCAGCCATTGAACGATAGTCATCCTGTCCTGAAAAGCCCTTAATTTTAAAACGTCTATACGCTTTTTTATAGGGCCTTGCATCCTTAAAGACAATCATACCGGCAACATTTTCATCACCTGAAGTATTTGAAATGTCATAGGATTCAATATATCTCGGAACAGCTGATAGTCCCAAAAGCGAAGCCAACTCATTTAATGAAGCCATTTCCTTACCGGTACGTTCTGTTTTTTCGGACAAGTTTTCAGCCGCATTTTTAAGACACATATTTAGGAGCTTTAACATTTCGCCCTGCTTTGGAATGAATATTTCTACTTTGTGATTTGATTTATTCGACAGCCAATCGGAAATCGCTGAATAGTCTTCATCGCTGTCAATAAGAATTCTTGCGGGTATTTCAGTTTTTGACTGATAATACTGTGGCAAAAACTCTGAATATAGTCCGTTTTTCTCGCAAAATCCCTCTATAAAATAGTTTTGCTTGTCACATAGCTTATAGTTTCTAAATGTGAAAATCTGAACACAAGCCGTTTCTCCCAAAAAAGCAGTAGCAATAATATCTTGCGATTTATAGCTAATAGAGACAACCTTTTGCCGCTCTTTAATTTTTGTTATTGCATTTATTCGGTCACGATATTTTGCCGCCGATTCAAACTGTAAATTCTCGGCAGCTGTTTCCATTTTTTCCTTTAATGCCTCAACAGATAATTTATCACTATCACCGTTTTTTATAAATTCCTTCGCAGCGTCTATGCTTTCTAAATAATCGTCGTTTGAAATTTTACCACGACAAGGAGCGCTACATATACCGATGTGATAATTAAGACAAGGTCTTGATGGTTTTTCAAAACTTCTTTTGCAATCAGGCAGTTTGAAAATTTTTCGTGCTTCATCAACAGTTTCTTTAACTATATAGCCCGAATTAAATGGACCGATAAATTCATTAATTTTATCAAGCTTTTTGGCACTTTCAATTCTCGGCCATCTTTCCTTTGTGATTTTAATGTAGGAATAGCCCTTATCATCCTTTAAAAGAATATTGTATTTGGGCTGATTTTGCTTTATAAGAGAGTTTTCAAGAATCAAAGCCTCAAATTCGCTATCGCAAACAATATATTCAAAATCATCAACGCAAGACACCATACGTTTCACCTTTTCGGTATGCTGGTTTCCGGTACCAAAGTATTGTGTTACACGATTTTTGAGCGCCTTTGCTTTGCCTATATAAATAATTGTTCCACTTTTATCCCGCATAATATATACACCAGGTTCAAGTGGTAATTTATTAGCTTTTTGTTTTAATTGGTTTAATTTATCACCGTCAGCGAAAATGTTCAAAATATCACCGTAATTTCTTTGTTTTTACGAAATCATTATAACAAAATTCAACATTAAAATCAATATACCATTGTTTATTAAAAACATTACTATTGCAAGAAATAGATAATTATTGTATAATACGAAGTAAGTTTTAAACGAGGTGCTGTTTTAATGAATCTTTCTGACCCAAATACACTTAAACGCTTACTTTCAAAACACGGATTTTCTTTCAAAAAGAGTCTTGGTCAAAATTTTTTGATTGACAGTACTGTTTGTCCAAATATGGCAAGTGCCGCTTGTAATGAAGCAAGTGGTGTTTTAGAAATAGGTCCCGGTGTGGGAGTTTTAACCGCAGAATTGTCAAAAACCGCCAAACGTGTTGTTGCTATTGAGCTTGATGAACGACTTAAAAATATTTTACCCGAAACTTTAGAGGGTTGTAATAATGTCGAGATAATATTTGGCGATGCGATGAAGCTTGATTTAAGAAAAATAATTGAAGATAAATTTTCCGACTGTGAAAGTGTTTCGGTTTGTGCAAATCTCCCCTATTACATTACTTCTCCTATTGTTATGATGCTTCTTGAAAGCCGACTGCCTATTGACAGTATTACAGTTATGGTGCAAAAAGAAGCGGCCGAGCGACTATGTGCAAAGGTCGGTACAAGACAAGCGGGTGCCGTAACTGTCGCAGTGGAATATTATGCCGAAAGTCAAATTTTATTCGATGTTCCGAGGACTTCTTTTCTTCCTGCGCCAAATGTTGATTCGGCAGTAATAAAACTAAATATACGCAAAATCCCACCAATATCATTACACGATGAAAATGGCTTTTTCAAGCTCGTAAAAGCCGCTTTTGCACAGAGAAGAAAAACGTTTTTAAATACTGTTTCTAATACCCTGCAAATTGATAAGGAGACATTAAAAACGATTCTTCAAAACCTGAATATCGAGCCCACAATAAGAGGTGAACAGCTAAGTATTGAACAGTTGGCGGAGATTTCTAACAGCATAAACAGATAAAATTTACCCCTCATCTTTTGATGGGGGGTTTTTGTTTAAACTATACCATATTCCCCTAAATCGAAGGAATATATAATTTTTTCTTTAACCTTTTTGCCAAATATCTTTTCACAAGCCGAGGCATAGTGAGAAAGTTGTTGGGAATATTTTTCACTGAGCTGTGCAAAACTGTCAACTCTGTCGGTTTTAAAATCAAGTATTACTACATCATTATCTTCGATAAAGCAAAGGTCTATAGCACCTTGTAAAATCACCTTTTGTGTTTTTAGGTCATCGCTTATGCTGTTATCAATAATCCCGGCATCAATTTCGGTTATGAAGCGCATTTCTCGTTTAACAAAACTTGATTTGGCAATACGGGAAAAGAGCTCACTTTTAAAAAACTGCTGCAATGCCTTTTTATCAATCGAATTATATTGAGCCTCGGTTATGAATTTATACTCATAAAGGCGGGTTAATTCACTCTCTATATCATTTGATTTTGCAAAATCAAAATATTCAATAACCTTGTGCATAGCAGTACCTTTTTCGGCTTGGTTGAGACCATCCTCTGACATAAATGAGGGGCGATTTGAAAAACGATATTTTTCATCACTGCTCTTACCAATAAGGTTTGTAACAGAAGTTTTTGCCTGTAGCTTTGATAATTCACTGTATCTGTATTTTTTATTAAAATTTGCTCGTATTGTATCAGCCTTATGATAATCAACAGTAATATCATCAGAGTTGTCAGATGGTAATAAATCAACCAAAATTTCGTCGGCAGAAAACCTTTTGAGTAAATAATCGCAATCAATATCCGATAAAATAAAGCTATGCCCGTTTTGGCGCAGAAAATTTGGTTTTTTATTTAAAAGTAAGCTTAACAAAATCCAGTAAAAGAATGAGTTCACCGAGCTTAACGCAATATCATCAATTTCGCTGTCACAAGCTAAGAGAATATTACTCAATTCCAAAAGCTTATTTTCAAGATTTGAAACAGTGCCTATAATGAACAATTTATCTTTTGCACGAGATAATGCCACATACAAAAGTCGGAGTTCTTCGGCAAACTTATCAGAATTAATTTTATCGAGTATTACTTCTTTAGATACGGTATCAACTAGTACTTTTTGTGCATTATCGTAATATTTAAACCCTACTCCGTAATCGGTTGAAAAGAGTATTTTATCTCGCTTTTCTTGGTCATTAAATTTTTTGTTGGCACCGGCTAAAATACAAACAGGAAATTCCAATCCCTTTGAAGCATGAATACTCATAATTTTAACTGAATTTCCGTCAGAAGAAGCTGTGGCACCACTTAAAGAATCGGAATGTGTCGAAATAAATTCAACAAAACCTGAGATAGATGTGTTAATTTCCGATGTAAAATTTTCTGCATAGTGCAGAAGCAACAATAAATTATTTCTTCTCTTTTCACCGTCATTGAGAGTTGAAACAATATCAAGATATCCTGTATCTGCAAGTAAAATTGAAATTAAGTGTGGTAGTGAGTTAGTAACAGATTTTAATCGAAATTTTTCCAACATTTTAATTGCAGCTTGCGCTTTTTTATCACCGTCATTTGCAAAATCCACAAGGCAGGAATATAAAGACCTGTTTGTTTTTCCTGCACGCAAAATTGCAATTTCTTCAGCAGAAAAGCAAAAAATCGGTGACAAGAGAACTGTTAAAAGCTCAAGGTCTGATTGTGGGTTATCTACCACCTTTAATAAGCTTAAAAACGTAACAATTTCAGTAGTATCAGCAAATTCATCTGTCTCGTAGGTTACTGGTATGCCTCTGCGCTTTAATTCTGATACGTAATAAGGAGAATTGGTCTTATTTGAACGCAAAAGTATTGCAAAATCTGAATATTTGGCAGGTCGCAGTATCGGATTGTTATCTTTATCCTTATCTGCAATCACATCTCCCGACCTCATAAGTTCTTCTATGTAATCGGCAACACGCAGAGCCTCCAATTCAGAGTCTTCTACATCTGAAACTTTACCGTCTATAATGTCAATTTCACAAGCCGGCTCACTTGAAGGCAAAAATTTTGCTGTAGGAACCAATTTTTCATCATCATCGTAAATAATTTCGCCTGTGTTTTTATTCATAAAAATACTAAAAAAATAATTTATAAATTCGCAAACACCATCACAACTGCGATAATTATTTCTTAAAATGATTTTTTGCGGTATATCAGATTTCCCTTCTTCATAAGTTGCATAACTGTTCTTGCGCTTATTAAAGTTTGAAGGGTTGGCACCTCTAAAAGCATAAATGCTTTGTTTAATATCACCTACCATAAACAACTTTTCTTCATTGTTCGACAAAACTGTGAACAGCTTGTCCTGCAAATCGTTTGTATCTTGATATTCATCGACAAGTACTTCATCAAAATCAGAAACAAACTCGGGGTTGATTTCACCGTTTTCATCACACAAAAGCGATAAGGCTAAATGCTCGGTATTGTGAAAAGTAAAGGTGTTATTTTTCTTATATTCTTCAAAAAGCGATTGGTCAAATTCAATCAAAATTTCCGATAAAATTTTTGTTGCAGGATAAATCGATTTAAATGTTTTATCAAAAGACGTGCTATCACTGACAAAGAATTTCAAAAGCTTTTTAAGAATCTCGTCGGTATTGTTGATAAAAATATCCCTTGCCGCCGCAATTTGCGGAATTAAATGGTCGTTAGTGTATTTAGAAACTGTTGAGATTTTTAGGTCGGATAAATAACGATAAACATTGTCCCACTCCCCTGTCTCTAACAGCTCATTAAGTTTTACAAATTTATCGTAATTATCCTTAAAGGTTTCATAATAGTAATTGTATATTTCCTGATTCACACTCAACAATTCAAAGGCTTTCTCAAGGGATTTAATATGCCTTTTTACTTTATTTGTTGCGTTTTTAAATATATAGTCATAATAAATATTGCCGGCGCTGAAGGACTTGTAATTTTCTGAAATGCTCCTAAACCACTTTTTTGGAAAAGGAAGTTGTCTCGAATAATCGAAAATATCAAAAATCGTTTCAAAAAATTTTTCTTGTGAATACTCACAACCCAATATGTCAAGTAAATTCATAAAATTTGGATTGTTTTC
>JAZNRN010000082.1:0-6169 GCA_045590775.1 Acutalibacteraceae bacterium | reverse complement strand
AGATATTGTCAAATCAACACTTGTTCTGCTTGTTGCAACAAAATCATTGTCGCTATATTCGATTCCTGTTCCCCAGTAAAAACCTGCGACACCCTTGTTATCAGAAAGGTGTAGTGTTACAGTTTGTGAGGAGGCATCATTATTAGTTGAGGTGATAGTACCAATAGGAGCTATGGTATCAATTTCCTCCCAAACAGCGTAATAAGTTACATTATCGCTTGGAGTAATTGATTTAGAACCAGCGGTAGCCATAGGTGATTTACTCCAACCAACAAAGACAAAGCCCTCTCTTGTTGGTTCAAAAGGTGTAAATGAATCGCCCTCCATTGTAATAACTGATTCGAGAGTACCAACACCGCCGTTAGCATCGAGAGTGGTTTTATAAAATGTTGCTGATACAGTTTCGGATAGGTTGTTGCTCGAATCAAAGGCAGTTAGGTAATATGTACCGGGAGCATTTACTTCAACTAATCCATTTAGCGAAGCCTCCGGATAGGCAAACATACGTCCAATATTATATTGATAATTAGGATTTGTTCCCCAATAAAATCCTATTACTTCCTCATCATCTGACATTACTAATAACACCGACTGAATACTCGACAAACGATTTAGCGAACGTATTGTAGCAGTAGGTGATAAAGTATCTGGTTGCTCCTCGGGATATACATAATTATAATGGAAGGTCGCAGTTGAAGGAATGGAACAAGAAGAAACATTAGAAATTTTTAGCCAATCTTCTCTTGCTCCTGAATAGTAAACGTTTGTTATACCACCGCAATCAAAAAAAGCGTAGGTCGAAATTTCAGTTACTGTATGTGGTATAGTTAAAGTTTTTAAATTAGTATAACAGTGCATAAAAGCACCATAACCAATTTTTTCAAGACCCATTGGGAAAAATACGGATTTTAAGGCAGAACAATATTCAAATGAATATTGACCAATTTCTTTAATACCGGTACTTAATTTTAAATTATACATTTTATCGCAATAGTAAAAAGCTTCCCTGCCGATAGATTCTACTGATTCACCCATTTTAACTGTAGTGATATTGCGACAATTTTTAAATGCACCTTCACCAATTGAAGTTACTGTATTGGGTATGTAAACTCTTCGCAAATTTTCACAGTTGATAAATGCAAAATCGTTGACCTTGGTTATGCCATAAGGGATAGCCAAATCGCTGATTAAACTGCCATCTAAATATATTTTTTTAGAAAAATATGTCGGGTTTGAGCGATAATCAACAAAATCAATTTGACACCATTTTTCTAAATCGGTAATATAAACCTTTGTTATTCCCGTACAGCTTTCAAAAGCACCATTGCCGATAAAAGTAACACTTTCTGGGACTGTAATTGATGTAATCAGTGAACAATATGAAAAAGCATATTCATCAATAGTTTCAACCGATGAGCCGAGTGTTACACTGCGAAGTGATGTGCATTCTCTAAATGCTGATTCACCGATTATTGTGACATTATTTGGAATATCAATTTTTGATAGACCGCTACACTTATAAAAAGCGTGGTTGCCAATTGAGGTTATACTATCAGGCAAAGTTATAGCAGTTAGTTGCGCATAACGTGCAAAAGCGTATGAACCGATTTTTGAAGTGCCTTCAGGTACAATTATATTAGTTACTAATACATCATTAACATATAAATTATTTGCAAAATATAGCGGATTTGAGTGTGTGCTGGCAAAATCAATTTCGCACCATTTCTTCAAATCGGATATATACACAGCTGTAAGATTTGTGCAACCACTAAAAGCATAAGAACCAACACCCAACAGACTATCAGGCATCGTTATGGAAGTGATGTCACATTGGTTAAATGCATAAGTTGCAATTGAAATTGTGCCATCCTTTACGATATATTCACCGTTAAGATTAGCTTTCGCTTCAATTAAATGATTATTTATATATAGAACATCATTTTCCCAATTATTTATATCATTATAGTGAGCGGTATTGTAAAAAGTATCGTTTCCTATACTTGTGATACTGTCTGGTAATGTTATGCTGGTAAGACTTGTGCAATTTTTAAATGCAGTTGCTCCAATGGACGAAACACCGTTGGGTATTGTCATACTGTCAATGCTCGAACAATTATAAAATGCATTTGCACCTATTGATGTAGTAGAGTTAGAAAGTTCTGCGTTAGTAAGATTTGTACAATTATAAAAAGCTTCTCTACTTATTGAAGTAGTTGTTCCTAAAATATGTATATTTGTGAGGTTAGTGCAATTATAAAACGCACCAAAAGGAATTGTCTCATCATCGGTTATTGTGACACTTTTAAGGTTTGAAGGTATGTAGTACTTCGCATAATTAGAATCTTTATAATATTGTACCAAACCACCTGAATATGAGGAGGAGTTTATACCAAAAATATATCCAAAAGGTGCTTCTTTTGTTTCAGACGCATCTCTGTTAGCGCCTACAAATGGTAAAGTTATACTTCTCATACCACTACAAGCTTGGAAAGCCGAGTCACCTATATTAGTAACACTTTTTGGTACTGTTATACTAGTGAGATTTGAACAGGCATAAAGTGCGTAATCAGCAATTACTTTTGTACCAGATTTTACAGCGAAATCGCCTGTTTTTGTGTTATTTACTTTTATTAAAATATCATCAATATATAACGAATCATTTTCCCAATTATCAGAATCGTTATAATATCCGGTATTATAAAATGCTTTGTCCTGTATGCGTGTAACACTATCAGCGATTTTTACTTCTGAAAGAGCAGTACAGTTTTCGAACGCACTATTTTTGATAGCAACAACACTGTCGGGAATAACTATTTTACTAATGAGATTATTATAAAAAGCATATTCTCTGATATATTTTATATCGTTAGGAATAACAGAATTTTTACAACCCAAAACTAAGGTTCTAGTTGAACCTTTTTGAGATAGACAATTACCTTCGCTCGAAAAGTTTTTATTTTCAGCATTTACACTAATGCTTTCAAGCTGTGGAAAATTGAAAGGAATTTCATATGAATATGTGGGATACTCAATTTTAGAAAGCCCCTTACCAATAGTCAAGGTTTTTACATTAGTGCAACCGGAAAATGTTGAATAGTTTAATGTTGTTACTTTGTCAGGAATTATAATATCAGTAAGATTGTTGCAATTATAAAATGCCGAACCACCAATGGAAGTCAAGTTTTCACCAAAATCTACATCAAGAAGCGATGTACAATAGGCGAAAGCACTACCTCCGATTGAAGTTAGATTTTCACTAAAATTCACTTCTCTAAGCGCAGTACATCCATCAAAAGCAAGATTACCAATTGTAGTTAAAGAATTCGGCATTTCTACTGTCTGTATGTTTTGGCAATTGTAAAAGGCATACTTCTTAATTTCAGTAATTCCCTCAGGCAATTCCAAATCAGTAATTAGAGTATTATTAAGGTATAAATTTCCTTTTTTATTATATAACGGATAAGATTCTGAATTGTAGTAATCAATGTTACACCACGCTGCTATATCAGATATATATACATCTGTAATGTTTTTGGTGTTAAAAAAGGCGCTGTCGCTAATACTTGTAACACCTGAGCCTATTTTTATACTTTTAAGTGCATAACAATATGAAAATGCGTAAGAACCAATCGATTTGACACCGTCACCAATAGTTACAGTTAAAAGGTCTTCGCAACCCTCAAATGTATCTGCATCTATTGAAGTTACAGCATCAGGTATTGTTATGCTTTCAAGTTTTTCGCAATATTGAAAAGCACTTTTACCAATACTCACAACACTATCAGGTATTGTTATGCTTTTAAGTTTTTCACATGCGCTAAAGGCACTGATGCCTATTGATTTTATACTACTTGGAAGAGTTACAGTTTGAATATCATCAAAAGCATAAAATGCGTAGTTGTTAATAGTTTTGATGCTATCAGGAATAATTAAGTTTGTCACAAGAGTGTTATTAAGATACAAGGCATTTTTCTTTTCAGGATAGGTATAATATCCACCATTAAAGATAATATTGCACCAAGCAGTTAAGTCTGATATATGAATAGCGTGATCTTTTTTGTAAAATTCTTTTCCAATGGTTTTTACGCTCGGTGGAATTGTTATAGAATAAAGATTATTACAACCTGTAAATGCATAATCACCAATAGAAATCACACCATTAGGTATTATGATACTATACATGCTGTTACATGAAGAAAAAGCCGAATCACCAATCATAGTTACCGGATAACCCCCAAGGGTATCGGGAATATTTATATTATATCCGCTAATTGAAGTATTACAATCAGTTATTGTGGCTTTGCCGTTTGATACTGTGTAAGTATAATAACCACTTGTTGCTGCACTTGCGGTAAAGGTGAAAACACCTGTCGGCATCACTGTCAATATAAGCAGAATAACCAAAATAAAGGATAATAATTTTTTCATAATAAATCTCCTTTATACAATATTACATTGTAATAATAACATCTACTGCCAAAAATTGCAATAATTGATATATTTTTAACAATCTTTGAAATTAGTACTACAAAAAACAGGAGGCGAAACGCCTCCCGTATAATGTAATTTTATTTAATTACGCATTCTGTATATACGCAATTGCTTCTTTAACACTTTTCACACCGATGATTTCGAGTGAATCGGGGCAAGATGTTATTTTTGAAATACAAGCTTTTGGTAGAATACATTTTGTGAAACCAAGTCTTGCAGCCTCGTTAATTCGGCTTTGTGCTCTGGGTAGAGAACGAAGCTCGCCGGAAAGTCCAATTTCGCCAAAAGCTATCAATTTTTCATCAATCGGAATATCGTGAACACCCGACACAAGCGACAGCGCAACACTTAAATCAGCGGCAGGCTCGTCAAGTCGCATACCACCAACAATATTTACATAAACATCGAGGTTTGAAAAATTAAGCCCCACCCTTTTTTCAAGCACCGCAATAATGAGATTAAGTCGATTATAGTCAAAGCCTGTTGCCGTACGTCTTGCATTACCAAAACCACTTTGAGAAACAAGTCCTTGAACCTCCGCCAAAATAGGTCTTGTCCCCTCCATAACGCAGGTAATACAAGCACCGGAAACATCAGGCATCCTACCCGACAAAAGCATAGCCGACGGATTTTCGACCTCTATAAGACCGCTTTCGGTCATTTCAAAAACACCGATTTCATTAGTCGAGCCAAAACGATTTTTAATACCACGCAAAATCCGATACGACTGGTTACGCTCGCCCTCGAAATATAAAACAGTGTCAACGATATGCTCCATAACCTTTGGTCCTGCAATATCTCCGCCTTTGTTAACGTGACCTACAATGAAAATCGGAATAGAAAGGCTTTTGCCGACACGCAAGAGCATATTTGTTGATTCTCTGACCTGAACAATACTTCCCGGTGACGAGGAAAGCTCGGAAATCGACATTGTTTGAATAGAGTCTATCATAACAATATCGGGTTTTTGAGAAGCTATATACTCACAAACAGTTCTGGTTTCTGTTTCGGTCATAACAGATACGTTATCACTTTCAACTCCCAAACGGTTTGCACGCATTTTTATTTGCATTGCCGATTCTTCACCCGAAACATAAAGAATATTATGCTTTTTTTGAAGCGCATTGCAAATTTGCAAAAGAATAGTAGATTTACCAATACCCGGATCTCCCGAAAGCAATACTACCGAGCCTTTGACTATACCTCCGCCAAGTACACGGTCAAGCTCATCAATATGCGTCACAATTCGTTCCTCATCAGTATAATCAATTTGCGACAAGGGCTTTGCAGAGACGTTACCTGTTAAAATCGGCGCAGAAAGGTTTTTTGGGGTGGATATAACTTGTTCCTCAAATGTGTTCCAAGAATTGCAGTTAGGGCATTTTCCAAGCCATTTAGATGACTCAGACCCACACTCGTTACAAATATACACCGATTTGATTTTAGAAGCCATATTTAAATCTCCTTAATATTTTTGAAGTATTCCATAATACCGCAATAAATTGAAAAAGCCATTTTATTTTGGTAGTTTTCATCCTTTAAAAGCTTAAGCTCTGTAGAATTGCTTAAAAATCCACACTCAACTAAAACAGCAGGAACAGTAGCATTATGTAAAATATATGTACTTGAATTTGCTTTCTTATTAACCCTTTTATTATCAGGCTGTAAGAGCTTCACG
>JAZNRN010000081.1:0-7122 GCA_045590775.1 Acutalibacteraceae bacterium | reverse complement strand
TTCAATGAAAAGTACAAAAGCTTTAATGATAAATTCAACTATCTTGATGATGGAAATGCAACGGAACGTGTTGTTGCGGAGGTTTTTTCTAAATGCAAAAAATAAAAAAACTTTTTAAATTGCCAAAAAAAATGTTAGCCGTTTTTTTAAGAGCATTCAAGCAAAATAAATATCTTAAATGGTATTACAAAATGCCGATAAACGAAAAATCGGTGCTTATTGAATCAAAACACGGTGATGATTTAGCCGGAAATATGTTTTATATTTTAAAGGAAATTCACGATAATCATAAAGATTTTGAAATAACACTCGTGATTTCAAAGGACGGAGAAAAGCGAATAAAGCAAATACTCGCCACAAATGAAATAACCAATATAAGCTTTGTTTATTTCGGTAAAGTAAAGTATTTGAAATTGCTTACCACTGCAAAGTATTTGTTTACCGATACCTCATTTTCTATTGATTATATTAAAAAAGAAGACCAGGTTTATACAAATACTTGGCATGGAACACCCTATAAGATGATGGGTAAGCATGTGCAAAACCGGGCTTATGCGATAGGCAATTTGAAGCGTAATTTTTTGATGGCTGATTATTTAGTATATCCAAGCTATGAAATGCGTGAAAAAATGATGTCGGCATACGGTTTAGACTTTACTTTTAAAGGTGAGGTCTTAAACTGTGGCTATCCGAGAAATTCTATATTTTTTGATAAACAGAAGGCAATAGATGTCAAGGAAAGATACGGTTTAACCGATAAAAAGGTTTATGTTTATATGCCTACCTGGCGTGGTATTATGACCGACAGAAAGGCCGACGAGCAAAAGGCTGATATTATGAATAAAATGCGTACTATTGACTCGTTGCTTTCTGATGATCAGGTTTTATATGTTAAAATGCACGTTTTGGTTAGTCGTGACCTTAATTTTAGCGATTACAAGCATATAAGGGTTTTTCCGTCAGATATTGAAGCGTATGAATTTTTGAATTGCGCCGATACCCTTATAACCGATTATTCGAGTGTATTTTTCGATTTTGCAAATTCCCGTAAAAAAATAATTCTTTATACATATGATGAAGATGAATTTTTGCAGGACAGAGGATTTTATTACGATATTAATACATTTCCTTTTCCACGTGTTAAGACTGAAAAGGATTTGGTGGAAGAACTTAACAATCCAAATATTTCGGATTACACAGAATTTTTAAACAAATTCTGCGGTTATGATTATAAGGATTGTCCAAAAGATTTGGTGAATTATATTTTAAAGGGAATCAAGTCTGATTCATTTGAAGTGTATGATTCGGATTACGGTAAAAAAGAACGGCTTTTGATTTACACCTCCAATCTGCGTGATGAGGCGATTTTAAAACGTTTGCTTGACTTTTGTAATAAAATTCCTGAAGACAAATATTATGTTGATTTCAGTTTCAGAATGAAGGACATGAGAAGAACTCCTGAAAATACTGATTTAGCACCGGATTTTGTGGATTTCTTTCCTTTGTGTTCAGGTCTTAATTATACTTTTAAGGGGCTCTTTGCGTATATTTTATTTTACAAGTTTAACATTTCCTCAAAATTTGTTAAAAATGCTCTTGACAGATTGTATAAACGTGAAATTATAAGATATTTTGCAAGGGTTGATTATAAAGCTGTTATTCAATTTACAGGTAACGAAAAAAACATTATTGCACTTTTTGAGCGCTTTAATACAAAGAAAATAATATTAGTTCAAAATGATGTTTTAAATGAACTCAAAACAACTAAAAAACAGCACAAAGCCACCCTTATTTCAGCATATCAAAATTACGATAGGGTAATTGCTGCAAGCGAGTTTGCTTACAATTCTGCGATAAGTGTTGCAAAAAATGCCAACGTTATTTTGGCAAAGGATTTATCAAATACTTTGTTTGACGAAATATAATTTTTTCTATCAGAGGTGTTACAAATGAAAAAGATAGGTATTGTGACCTTTTCAAGCGCCCATAATTACGGTGCTGTTTTACAAGCCTATGCCACACAGACCTTTCTTGAGAAACACGGTCATAAAGCACAAATTGTCAATTACAGACCCAAGGCAATTGATAACGTTTATAACATTTACAGGGTTAAAAACGGAAAGGGTATAAAGGGAAAGATTAAAAGATTTAAGCGAAGAATCGGTTTAAGATTTCAAACTCCTTTTAGAATTGATAAGTATAACAATTTTGAAGGCTTTATCAAAAACACCCTCAATACAACAAAGCCTTATAAAAAGCTTTCTGACCTTCAAAAAGCTGATTTAAAGTATGACTGTTTGATTGCGGGCTCTGACCAAATCTGGAACACGGATTTAACAAAAGGCTTTGACCCTACTTATTTTTTGGAGTTTGGCAATAAAGACGCCACAAGAATTTCTTATGCTGCAAGTCTTGGCCGAGATGATTTGGCCGAAAAATTTTTGCCGATTTATAAGAGATATATAAATAATTTTGATGTGATTTCGGTACGAGAAGAAAATATGAGGGAAATAATCGGCGGTATTACCGAGAGGGAAGTTACCACAGTTATTGACCCGACATTTTTACTCGAAAGAAAAGATTATGAAGCAATAAAAGAACCCTGCGGCTATGAGGGCAAGGATTACATTTATCTTCATATCATTGGTAAGGATGATAATCTGATTGGTTTGGCTGAGACTATGTCTGAGCGTTTGGGTGTGCCGATAATACACAATAGACTTAAAGGCACCTGCAAAAATGAGCTTAAAGTCCCATATACCGGCACTCCTCAAAGTTGGTTGTCTTTAATTGAAAATGCAAAATATATCGTTTCTAATTCTTTTCATGCAACGGTTTTTGCAATGTTTTTCAACAAGCCTTTTGTAACTGTACCTCATAATGAGCGTCCGGGAAGAATGGTAGAACTTTTAAAAATTGCCGGTCTTTCCAATCATTTAATCAAAAATAAGTCAGAGCTTCCCGAGCTTGGTGAGCTTACAATCAATTATGATAAGGTTTTTGAAAATTTATCCCCAAAGAGAGAGTTTTCACGTAAGTTCTTGCTTGATGCGATTGATTTAATTCCCAAGAAGCAAAAAGATAATTACTTTAATACTCAAAACAAGTTTAATTGCTATGGCTGTCAGGTTTGTATGGAAATTTGTCCTGTCGGCGCAATTACTATGGTTGAGGATGGAGAAGGCTTTAAATATCCCGAAATCGATAAGGAAAAATGTATAAATTGCAAAAAGTGTGAAAGGGAATGTATATATCATAATCCGCTACCTCAAAAGCCCTGTGAAAATGTAAACAAGGTTTATGCTCTTGCTAATAAAGAGGCAGAGGTTGTAAAAAACAGTGCTTCGGGTGGGGTGTTTACCGCACTTTACAAGGCTGTACTTAAAGATGGCGGATATGTTGTAGGCGTTAAGTACGATGATAATATGACCGCTGTATATGATATAGCCGATAATGAAAAAGACTGCGAAAAGTTTCGTGGTTCAAAATATGTTGCGGCTGATATAAGCGGTATTAAGCCTCGTGTCAAAGAGCTTCTTGAAAGTGGCAAAAAGGTTTTGTTTACAGGCAATCCTTGTCAAATTGCAGGTGTTACCAAATATCTCGGAAGAGAATATGAAAATCTTTTAAAAGCAGAAATTATATGTCACGGAACACCTTCACCGAAGGTATTCAAGGACTATATTTCTGATATAGAAGCAAGATATGGTAAAAAGGTTACTGATTTTAGGTTTAGGGATAAAGCTATGGGTTGGAATACCTCTACAGTTAAGGTGAGCTTTAATGACCAAACTTCTGTCAGTGAATTGGCAAAACACAATGATTATAACAGAGCTTTCTTAAACAAGCTTATTTCAAGACCGTCCTGTTATAATTGTCAGTTTACCGGAAATACCGATAATGCCGATATTACAATAGGTGATTATTGGGGAGCTGAAAAATATGTCCCGAAATTTTACGAGCAACACAAAATGGGTGTTTCTTTAATAAAGCTTAACACCGAAAAAGGAATCGCTTTCTTTTCAAAAATTAAGGATGATTTTGATTATCTTCCGGCAAAATTTGATAATATTTATATTAAAAACCATATCTATTCGATTGATTATACAACAAAGCGTGTGGAATTGATGAGTAAATTAGATACCGTATCAGTTCCTGAGCTGTTAAGGGAGAATAATCAGTATAAGAATACCGGCTCTCAAAAGGCAAAGGCTTTTGCTGACCGTTCAATATAGCAGAATTAAAAAGGGTGATAAATTTTGAATAATATCAAGGTTAGCGTCATAATTCCGGTTTATAATGGGGGAAAGTATGTCGGAAAATGTTTGGATACGCTTTTAAGCCAAACATTAAAAGAACTTGAAATTGTAGTTGTAAATGACGGAAGTTCCGATAATACTGATCAAATTCTTTCGGATTATGCAAATAAGCATAAGGATAAAATCAAATATATAAGTATTGAAAATGGCGGTGTTTCAAACGCAAGAAACATAGCACTTGAAAATTCTACCGGTGAATATATAACCTTTTGTGATTGCGATGATTATGTTGAGCTAGATATGTGCGAGGAGCTTTACAATAAAGCAATTTTGACGGGTGCAGACGTGGTGGTTTCCGGCTACTTTTCAGAAAATGAAAAGGGCGATTATACCTGCTTTGGACTTGAGTATATGGACAAGTATTCAAATTCACTTGAAGACAGACCCGATATACTTTTTGTCAGTAACCCATTTGTTCACAACAAGCTTTTTTCACGCAGTCTTATTGAGAAAAGTGGAATAAAGTTTCAAAAATATAAGATTTTTGAAGATATGCTTTTTGCATATTCACTTATGCTAATAGCTAATAAAATCGAAAAGGTTAACCGACCCTTTTATCACTATATAAGAAGAAAATCCGATTCGGTGACTGGTGTTTTAGGTCCTAAATTTTACGATTTGTTTTCCGTAATGAAAGATTTAAGAGCGTTTTATGAAAAAACAAGCTCGGTTGACTTTACAGAACAGATCACATTTGTTGCTATTCATCATGCTTATTTACGTTTCACCGTTGATATTTCAATCAAGGAATACAAATTCAGGTACCAGTTCATTAAAGCCACATATAAATTTTTAGATGAGTTTAATCCTAATTGGAAGAACAATTATTACTTTGAATTCAAAAAAAAGACTTCAAAAAAATATAAAGGTATGGTATATTGGCTTTATTCACCGATAGAGAAAAAGCTTAAAATACGTATTAAGAACATAAAGAAAAAGCTTAAAAGAATCAAAAAAAGGCTTCGAAAAAAGCTAAAATCAAATAAATCAATATGAGGGAAATGTTATGAAAAAAATACTGACTTACGGAACATTTGATTTGCTTCATTACGGTCATATTAGACTCTTGAAAAGGGCAAGGGAATTGGGAGATTATTTGGTAGTCGCAATTTCAACTGATGAATTTAATGCTATAAAGGGCAAGAAATCTTATCATAACTATGAGACAAGAAAAATGATGCTCGAAGCTATACGATATGTTGACGAGGTGATTCCCGAAAATAATTGGGAGCAAAAAATTTCCGATGTTAAAGATCATAATATTGATGTTGTCGTTATGGGTGATGATTGGGCAGGCTCTGACAAATTCGATTATTTAAAGGAATACTGTGAGGTTGTGTTTTTGACAAGAACCGAGGGTATTTCCACCACAAAAATAAAAAACGATTTAGGTTTAAAGGAAGAAAATTGAGCATTTGCGGAAGTTTAGGAGGGGAAATATATGAAAAGATTTTTTCAAAATATTAAAAAATATAATAAATATGCCATACGTTCCGCAAAAGCAGAGCTTCAAAGCGAGGTTGCGGGTTCATACCTTAACTGGCTTTGGTGGATTATTGAGCCGTTCTTCTTTATGTTAATCTACACCTTTGTGTTTGGCGTAGTTTTCCAAAATAAACAGGAATATTTTGCCTGCTTTGTTTTTATCGGTCTTAATATTTGGCAGTTCTTTAACCGTATGATTACCGGCTCTGTAAAGCTTATTGTCGGAAACAGGGATTTGGTGACAAAGGTTTATATTCCGAAATATATTTTGCTTTTGTCTAAATCTTACACCTATCTTTTTAAACTTGCCATCGCAATTCTTTTAACCTTTGGTTTAATGATTTATCAAGGTGTGCCTTTTACTTGGTATATTGTAATGATTATCCCCGTTATTGCGGTGATTTACTTGATTGCATTTGGGTTAGGACTTATTTTGATGAACTTTGGTGTAACTCTTGCTGATTTGCCAAAGCTTGTTGATTTAGGACTAAGACTTTTGTTCTATCTATCAGGTGTTTTTTATAATATTGAAACAAGACTGGCTTCAATGGAAAAAGTTGCATATTTGTTACTTAGGGGTAACCCGGTGGCATTTTGTATGCACCAGATGAGAGAATGTATGATTTACGGTAACAACCTCACTTGGTGGGGGATAGGTGTATGGTTTGTTGTAGGCATTTTGCTTTGTGTTCTTGGTGTGTTTGTAATCCACAGAAATGAAAACAGCTATGCAAAGGTGATATAATATGAGTAATAAAAAAGATGTAGCCATAACGGTTAAAAATTTGAATATAAGCTACAGAGAGCTTGAAAAAACCTCTATCAGAAATTCGTGGAAATCCTTCGGCAAAAAGGTTAATCGCTTTAGAGCTGTAAAGGATGTCTCTTTTGAAGTGGAAAAAGGCAAGATTCTGGGTATTGTCGGTAAAAACGGAAGCGGTAAATCTACAATGCTTCGTGCTATTGCAGGGATTTTTGCTCCCGACAGCGGTAGTATCGACCTTCACGGTCATACAATATCCTTGCTTTCAATCGGTGTCGGTTTCAACAAGAAATTAAGTGGTAGGGAAAACATCTATCTTTCGGGTATGCTTTTGGGATTTTCTGAAAAGCAAATCAAGGAAAAGGAACAGGAAATTATCGACTTTGCTGATATAGGCAGATTTATTGATAAACCCGTCAAGACCTATTCGAGCGGTATGCATTCTAAATTGGCATTCGCTATTACAGCTATACTTGAAACTGAAATTATGCTAATAGATGAAGTTTTGAGTGTGGGCGATGTTAGATTCAAAAAGAAAAGCTATGCTAAAATGAA
>JAZNRN010000080.1:0-4048 GCA_045590775.1 Acutalibacteraceae bacterium | reverse complement strand
TTCCCTTGTCTAAAGAAAAGTAGGTTTGCCAAAGCGCCCCTTGCCTAAAGGGGAGAGGGAGGCTTTTATACAAATTTAAAAATATAATTTTTAGGAGCTTTCAGGATGTTTAACTTTTTTGCAAAAGAAAATATGCGAAACGGAAACTGCTATACCATAGGCGGTACGGATTATAACCACATCAAAAACGTTTTACGTATGACTGTCGGTGACAGATTTTTGATAAGCGAAAACGGGGAAAGTAACCTTTGCGAAATTAAAGAAATCACTGAAAACGAAATTATAGCCTTTATCATTGAGGAAAATTATATAGATACCTCACTTGATATAAACGTTTATCTATTTCAGGGGCTTCCTAAAGCGGATAAATTGGAGCTTATTATTCAAAAGTGTGTTGAGCTTGGTGTTAGTGGCATTATCCCCGTCGAGATGGAGCATTGTGTGGTAAAGCTTGACGAAAAAAAGAAACGCAACAAAACAGAGCGCTGGCAGGCAATCAGCGAAAGCGCCGCAAAGCAATCAAAAAGAAGCTTTGTGCCAAAAATATACGAGCCTGTCCCCTTTAATGCCGTTTTGGAAAATATCGAAAAGCTTGATTTGTTTTTGGTGCCGTTTGAAGCAAAAAACGGTATGAAGGACACCAAAAATGCCCTTTTAAAGCTTAAAAAAGGTATGAATGTAGGTGTTTTAATAGGTCCCGAGGGCGGTTTTTCAAGCAAGGAAATTGACAAATTAAAAGAGAAAAGGTGCGAAATCATTTCTCTCGGAAAAAGAATTTTGCGTACCGAAACAGCAGCGATTTGTGCAGTTGCTATGTGTATGCTTTACAGTGAAACGGAGCTTTCAAATGATTAAATTACCCGACAGCTATGAAAAAAGGATGAAAAAACTTCTAAAAAATGATTATAAAGATTATATAAAGTCATTAGAGCAAGCTCCTAAAAAAGCGTTTAGGGTAAATACCGATAAAATTTCGATAGATGATTTTATGAAAATAAACCCTTTTGGGAACGAAAAAATTGCTTATTGCGATAACGGATTTTACCTGCGATTAGAAAAATCAGGCAACCACCCATATCATCACGCAGGAGCAATTTATATTCAAGAGCCGGCTGCCATAGCTCCAGCCGAATGTGTGAACATTAACAAAGACGCTATTGTGCTTGATATGTGTGCCGCTCCCGGCGGAAAATCTACCCAGCTTAAAAACAAATTAGGTGACAAGGGTGTTTTAGTTTCAAACGAAATTATTCCCTCCCGTTGTAAAACACTCACCGGCAACATTGAACGACTAGGTCTTAAAAACTGCATTACCACCTGTATGGATACAAAAAGGCTTGCAAGCACCTTTCCGAAAACCTTTGATTTTATAATGTGTGATGCACCCTGTTCGGGAGAGGGTATGTTTAGAAAAGAGGAAACCGCCGTAACAGAGTGGAGCGAAGAAAACGTCAAAATGTGTAGCAAAAGGCAGTCGGAAATTTTAGAAAATGCCGCACTTTGCCTTAAAGACGGCGGTGTGATAGTATATGCCACCTGCACGTTTTCTCTTGAGGAAAACGAAATGGTGATAGACGCTTTTCTTCAAAATCACCCCGAATTTGAAATTGTACCTGTAAAGGAAAGTGTTCAAAAAATTACCGATGACGGTGTGTTTTTTGAGGGCTGTAAAACCGAAAACATTCATTTCTCCAGACGATTTTACCCTCACAAAGCTGTGGGAGAAGGCCAATTTATGGCTGTGCTTAAAAGCAAGTCGGAAAAATCTTTTGTTAGCACTACACCCTCAAAAATGACCTGCACAAACAAAACCGTTTTAGAGTTTTTGGAAAATACGCTCGTTTCCTTTGAAAATAAAGCGGTAAAGTTTTACAACAATAATCCGGTTTACTTTGAAAATGATTTTGATATAAAAGACGGTACAGCTTTTTCTTATGGAGTAACTATCGGCGAAATAAAGAAAAACTACATTTTACCACATCATCAGTTTTTTATGGCTCTCGGCAAAAGCTTTAAAAGAAAAATCGAGTTATCCCTTGCCGATGAACGAGTATCACGTTATCTTCACGGTGAAGAAATAGAAGCTTCTTGTGAAAATGGCTGGGCGGTAGTTTTGGTTGATGGTATCCCTTTGGGTGGTGCAAAAGTATCAAATGGTATTGCAAAAAACCATTATCCAAAAGGGCTTAGAACAAAATAAAAGGATAGTACATTTTGTACTATCCTTTTTGTCTTTTATTATTTAGCAAGTGTCTTTCTTATAAATGCGCTTATATCAATATTTTTAACAGTAGCTTTATTAAAATATTCAGCACCATCGCCAAAAGCATAAACCGGAACATTTGCAGGTGTATGGTCGCTGGAAGTGTATTCAAACTTTCCGTTTTCATATTTAAGTCCGCCTGTCTCGTGGTCAGCAGTTATAATTACTACTGTTTCAGGATGATAAAAAGCATATTCCATAAATGCGCCGATAGCGGTATTAAAACGTGCAACCACGCTAGCCGCAAGAACTGTTTGATTTGAGTGACTGTGTTTATCAATATATGCTTCCTCATACATCACAAAAAAGCCTTTGTCATTTTCAAGCTGTTTTAAAACATCTTTTATAGAGGGCACAATATCCAAACCTTTTGTTGATTGCAAATCACAATTTATAATTGTATTTTTTAATTTTTCTTGAGTTTTCAATATTTCAAGTGACTCGCCTCTATCATCAGCGTGAGCCGAAAATCCTGCGGGTGTAGCACCAAATTGTGATTCGGTTGACATTACCGCAGAAGGTAGCCCTAATTTTGCGGCATACTCTGTCATAATCTCTAAATCTTTACCATCTTTATCACGGCCTATTCTACCGTTTGTCGTGAGCACACCTGTGGAAAGCGCAGTAGCTGCAGCTGCCGAATCGGTGGTGCCGGAAAGAGAATTTGTGATACACTCACCCTGATTTTCAAAAAGTGTGCCGTAAAAATACTTTTCCATTGCATTTCCTTCCGGCGTCTTTGCGTTTATGAGGTCACCTTCCACCAATTTTGTTTGGTTAAAGCCCATACCGTCGCCAATAAGCAAAACCACATTTTTTGCCTCTTTATATGTAGGAGTTGACGTCTTTTCATTCATAGGAAGTGAAAGGCTGAAATCCTTTTTCACGTAGTTTTCACAAAAGCTGTATGCCGCCGCTGCGATAACATAAGACTCTGCCTCTATCGCAAAAGCGATTTTATCGGCTTTAAAAGAAAACTCGAACCCATCTTTTTTATCTTTTTTGATTTCTTTTGATAACTCACGATTAGTGTCTCCAATTAAAATTTCGTTTTTCTCGGTGTTTTCTTTATCATCAGTTATAATATCAAGAGATAAATTGGCTATTTCTTTTATTTCTGATTTGATATATTCTGCCGCACCAAGTTCGTATGTATCAGCTTCCTTAGGCACAACAATAACATATCCTTGTCGGTTTTCGGCTTTACAGGAGACAACCGATAAAGCAAAAATCAAAACCAAAATAAGACTTAAAATTCGTTTCATAAGCACACTTCCCTTTTTGAAATTTTTTCTTTGGAATAAAACCAAAGCTATTATAATCAGTATATCATAAACTTTTAAAAAAGCAAACAAAAACACCCTCGTTTCTATTATGAAAAACGAGGGCGTTATTTCGGAACGTAATCTTAAGGACAAATCGGTTTTGGAACAAAAATTCGCCCTATCACATTGCCTCAAACCTTGAAAGTCAGAAAGTATTTCTGCGGTTTGTCGGCTTCGTGAGTAGAACAAATTTTTAGATTACAAAACTGCAAAGCACCTAAAAAAGATAAATTTTTAGTGGGATAAAAGACGAAAAAACACGGTGATGCTGACGCATACCGTGTCTTTATAACACATTAGAGCGCAAAAATTTACTTTTTTAGGCATTTCGACCTTAAGAGTACGTTCCGTTTTAACCTTCTTTTTCTTTATGCTTTTTTACAATTTTTCCGCTTTTGGCGTCGATGTCATATTCATATTCAAAGCCACCTGCTTCAAAATTGATTTCGTAATAATACAC
>JAZNRN010000079.1:0-9869 GCA_045590775.1 Acutalibacteraceae bacterium | reverse complement strand
AAAATATTATCCATATTTTAACTCTATGTAGTTTTACTGTCAAGTATTAAAAAATACTAATCGGCAGCAAAAAGCTACCGATTAGTTTATTTTGCAAATTCTTTGTATAAATCAATTTGTCCGTAAAAAGCAGGCCAGCGACCCGAATTTGAAAAGGTGACAACAATATATTCGTTTTCGGTTTCATTTGCTTTTCCAAAAGATGCTATACAATATCCCGACTCGTTAACAAAGCCTGTTTTTCCGCCTAAAATTGTGGCGGTTTCCGGCTCTGTTCCGTACATATTACTAAACAAAGTACTCGAAAGTAATATCCCATCGGGATGTTCCTTGGTTTTTGTTGTTGTAAACTGATATTGAGATAGTATTTCCTTGCAAAGCGGATTTTTCAGCGCATAATCAAGCATTATTGCCATATCGTAAACCGAGGAATAATTATCTTTGCTGTGAAGACCTACAACATTGGTGAAATTCGTATTTTCAAGGCCCAATTCCTTAACCTTTTGGTTCATCATCTCCACAAACGCTTCCTCACTACCTGCAAGAACCTCCGCCAGCCCCAATGCACCGTCAGCACCTGAAGGCAATATAGTGGCATACATCAAATCCTTAACCGTTACGGTTTCTCCCACCTTAAATCCTGCCGCCGATGCTTCTGATGTGAAAACCCGATCGGCAATTTCCTGTGTCATAACAAAGGTGCTTTCTAGATTTTCTGCCTTTTCGACCGCAACAATAAGGGTCATAATCTTTGTAGTTGAAGCAGGATATGCTCTTGTATGAATATTTCTCTCTGCTACAATGGTGTTATCACTTTTGTCAATTATAATAGCACATTTCGCATCATTATCCGCCGGGATTTTGACCGTTTTATCAGTAAGCTTATACGCAATATTCTGCGACTGCTCAACTTTTTGAGAATTATCTGCTGCCTGCGCTGTTTTGCGGTCAGCTTCACTTTCTGCATCAGCTTGTGAAGAAGACCACGGTGCTTTGACCAAGAGGACAACTGCCACAACAACAAGTAAAACAGCTAAAACTGCTGATTTTCTTATTTTCATTACCTTGAAAATACCTTTTTTTCTCTTGCGGGCGGTATGATTATATTCAATTTTTCTTTCCTTTGAAACAACAGGGTCTTTAGGATATTTATCCAAATCTTTTTCAAGCTCTTTGAAATAATCCTCATACCCCTTAAAATTGAAATCTTGTGACATTAAAAAACTCCGAAAATAAATTTTATCTATGATTTTAAAAGCCTCTTCCTGCTCCGCCACCGCCGAAGGAACCTCCTCCACCGGAAAAGCCACCGAAGCCGCCGCCTCTGCCGCCAAAGCCACCTCTGCCCATAGGGAAGGTGGGGCCAAAAAAGAAAAATCCTCCGTGTCCGCCACCGCCTCTGCGACCGATAAATAATGACAGTAATATAATAATTATTATCAAAACAATCCACGAAACTAAAACCTTGCCGGGAGTCGCTTGCTTGGTTTCAACCTTGTCAATAGGAGTATAGCCTTCAGGCACTTCTAAACCGTTTGCAATATAAATTTCATTTACAACAGCATCAAAAATAGCGGTTATACCACCCGAAAAATCATCGTTTGAAAGTTTTTCGAGACCATAAGCGTCAATAATTCTGCCCGCTTTTGCAGGTGTTATAATATTTCCTATACCGTCACCTGTTGCAATTTCAATTTTTCTGTCCGACACAGAAAGTAAAATAACAATACCGTTGTCCTTGTCTTTATCACCGACACCCCATTCATTACCGATGTCAGCGGCATAATCATAAGCCTCCTGACCGTTTAGGCTGTCTATTGTTATAACAACGACCTGTGCGGTGGTTTTACTCGCAAGCTCTGCACCACGACTCAAAATTCTTTCTTCATCGGCGCTCGAAATCACACCTGCAAAATCGTTAACGTAAAACTCCTTTGTCGCCTTTGGGTAGCCGGTATCCTCTCCTTTGCACCCACAAAGACAACCAAGAATCAAGCACAAAACCGCCGCAATACTTAAAATTCTTTTCATACTCATTTTAGTTTATACTGGTTGAAGGCACTTCAGAAGCGTAATCGGACATTTCAAAATAATTATAGCTTTCAAAGCCAAACATACCCGCTATTATATTTCGGGGGAACTTTCTTATAGAAGTGTTATATTCCTTAACAACCTCATTATATTGCTTTCTTGCATAGGAAATCTCATTTTCGTTACTGGTTACGGTATCTGCCAAAGCGGTAAACTGTGTGTTGGCTTTAAGGTCAGGATATGCCTCAGATACAGCATTTACCCAAATTCTTGTAGCCGACTCCATACGCTCATAGGCTTCTATCTTATCGTTGATATTGTTTGCATTTTGATAAGCAGTACGAGCTTCTGTAACTTTTGTAAGAGTGCTTTGCTCGTAATCGGTGTAGTCCTTAACTATTTCCACCAGTTGAGGAATATTATCTGCTCTTTTTTGAAGCATTACTTCAATATTAGACCATTTTTCCTCTACAGCGGCTTGCTTGGAAACGAGACCGTTATAGGAACTTATAAATAAAATAACTATGAGCAGAACAACTGCTATAACAGCTCCTAAAATTATTTTTGTTTTCTTGTTCATAATAAAAATCTCCTTTGGAATTTTATTTTATGCCTATTATTATACTATATTGAAGGAAAAATTTCCACATAAAATTAAATATTTAACAAATTGTTGATTTTTAGGTTGAAAATGGTTATTATATAAAGTGGTTGTTATATAAAACATAAGATTATTTACGAAGGCGGAATTTTTAAAAAATGCTGGAACTTAAAAATATTTGTTTTACTGCCGAAAATGAAGACGGCCAAAAGGAAATACTTAAAAACATAAACCTCAAAATAGAGGACGGTTTTTCAGTAATCACTGGTCCTAACGGTGGCGGTAAATCCACTCTTGCTAAAATTATTGCGGGAATTATAAAGCCTACATCGGGTGAAATTTATTTAGATGGTAAAAATATTACCGATTTATCTATTACTGAAAGAGCAAATATCGGAATAAGCTTTGCCTTTCAACAGCCTGTACGCTTTAAAGGAATCACTGTTCACGACCTCATTTCTTTAAGTATCGGTAAAGAAATCTCTATCACAGACGCTTGTAAATATTTGTCCGAAGTCGGACTTTGCGCCAGAGATTATATAAACCGTGAGGTTAACGCTTCCCTTTCGGGTGGTGAGCTGAAAAGAATTGAAATCGCAACCGTTTTGGCTCGCAGTACAAAAATTTCACTTTTTGATGAACCCGAAGCAGGTATCGACCTTTGGAGCTTTAACAGTCTTATTAAGGTATTTGAAAAAATGCACGAAAATATGGGTGGTTCTATAATTATTATATCCCACCAAGAAAGAATACTCAACATTGCCGACAGGATAATTGTGGTATCAAACGGAAATATTAAAGAAACCGGCAAAAAGGATGACATTTTACCCTCTCTTCTCGGAAAAGCTGACGCCGGCTGCTCTGTTTTGACGGCAAAGGTATAAGGTGAATATATGAACAATACAGAACTTGAATTATTGAAAATTATTGCCGATATGGATGGTACACCGTCTGGCGCATTTAATATTCGTGCAAACGGAAACTCTTCTGCCCGTCAAGTGACAGAAAATGTAGATATAGTGACAAAAAGCGATAAACCGGGTATTGACATCATAATAAAACCCAACACAAAAGGTGAAACTGTGCATATTCCCGTTATTATAAGTGAAAGCGGTCACAGTGAAATGGTTTATAACGATTTTTACATAGGTGACGGCGCCGATGTTGAAATCCTTGCCGGATGTGGTATTCACAACTGTGGAAGCGAAGAATCCCGACACGACGGTATTCACACCTTTTATGTAGGCAAAAACGCAAGGGTTAAATATACCGAAAAGCATTACGGAAACGGTGAAGGCACGGGAGAAAAAACAATGAACCCGACTACAATCATAAATATTGCAGACGGTGGATATATGGAAATGGACACCACCCAAATAGAAGGAATTGATTCAACAAAGCGTGTCTCCTCTGCTCACCTTTCAGATAATGCAACACTCATAATAAGAGAAAAGCTTATGACGCACGGAAAGCAAAAAGCCGAAACCGACTTCACTGTCGATTTAAACGGCGAAAACAGCGCCGCTAATGTTATTTCCCGCTCGGTTGCAAAGGACGAATCGTATCAATTATTCCTGTCCAATATAAATGGAAATAACATTTGCACCGGACACACAGAATGTGATGCAATTATTATGGATAAGGCTCACGTCGAGGCAGTGCCCAAAATTTCTGCCAATCATATAGATGCTTCACTTATTCACGAGGCGGCAATCGGAAAAATTGCAGGAGAACAGCTCATAAAGCTTATGACCTTAGGTCTTACCGAGGAGCAAGCTGAAGAGCAAATCGTAAACGGATTTTTAAAATAAGTTATGGATAATTAAACCATAACTGTAAATAATTAAAATATATTAAGAAAGGGCGATTTAAGATGGAACTTAAAGGAAGCAAAACCGAAAAAAATTTATATGCTGCATTTGCAGGAGAAAGTCAGGCAAGAAATAAATATACCTACTTCGCTTCTGTTGCAAAAAAGGAGGGCTATGAGCAAATAGCCGCTATATTCCTTGATACAGCGAACAACGAAAAGGAACACGCAAAAATGTGGTTTAAGGAATTGGGTGCTCTCGGCGATACAGCCGCTAACCTTAAATCTGCAGCCGAAGGCGAAAACTATGAGTGGACCGATATGTATGCCGGCTTTGCCAAGGATGCTGAAGAAGAAGGCTTCACAGAATTAGCCGCAAAATTCAGATTGGTAGCCGCTATCGAAAAAACACACGAGGAAAGATATTTAAAGCTTTTAAATAATGTTGAAATGCAGGAAGTATTTGCAAAAGCAGAGGAAACAATGTGGGAATGTCGCAACTGCGGACATTTGGTAATCGGCAAAAAAGCTCCGCAAATTTGTCCTGTTTGCGCACATCCTCAAAGTTATTTTGAAGTTAGAAAAGAAAACTACTAATATTGTAAAAACCTTCGGTAATTACCGAAGGTTTTTATCTTTTTCTTGACAATTTTTTCTCTAAACTGTATTATTAAGTTATATAATATTATGTACTATTAGGGGTGAATTATATGCGTGGAAAAATCTCAACTTCAGTTATCAAAAGGCTTCCGAGATACTATAGATTTTTATGCGAGCTGAAAGCTCTCGGAATAACACGTATTTCTTCACGTGAATTGTCCGACAGAATGGGATTTACCGCCAGTCAGATTCGCCAAGACCTCAACTGCTTCGGTGGGTTTGGTCAGCAAGGCTATGGATATAATATAGATATGTTGCAAGCCGAAATCGCCGGAATTTTAGGTATTGACATACCCAAAACCGCTATACTTATCGGCATGGGTAATTTAGGTCGTGCTATGACCTTACATATGAATTTTGAGGCAAACGGCTTTACTCTTGTAGGACTTTTTGATGCTAAAGAATCTCTCATCGGTCAAGTGGTCAAAAATTTGCCCATCAGAAGCACCTCTGATTTAGATGAATTTTGCAAAGAAAATCGCCCTGAAATCGCCATACTCTGCATACCCAAATCGGCAGCAGAAGAGATTTCAGAGCAATTAGTGAAACTTGGTATTAAAGGCTTTTGGAACTTTAGTCATTACGACTTGCGTCTCAATTACCACGATGTGTTAGTTGAAAACGTTCACTTCAGCGACAGCCTTATGCGACTTTCCTATCGGCTTCAAAGAGACCGTATGCCACTTTTTGAGACCGAAAACGATGAATTAGAGCGAGGCTCCGACTAATCTTGCGTTTGCGTTTCTTGAACATTTTCGCTCTTTCCGACAGAAAGAAGTGAAAAAACGAGCAATGACATAAATCCAAAGGTCAACGCCACAAAATAAAAAGGCATATAAAAAGCACCTGCTACAAACGTTATTACAGCAATCGCAACACTTGAAAGACCCAATATTTTTAATTGCTTGAGGTTGTAGGATGAAAACATTTCACCCTTCATTACTCCCTTTAAAAAGCGTCTTAAAGACAAAAGTGACATAAAGACAAAGGGCACACAGGGATAGCTTGTAAGCATAACAGTAGCAGCAAGCGAACTGTTTCGGCCCATTGTCTCGACATACCAATTAACCAAAAACGGAAGTGCAAATGCAAGAGCAGCTAAAGCAACAAAGAAAATATCTATTATAAATATTGAAATTTTGATATACTTATATTTTTCCATAATTATCACCATTTCTTAACTTTCTGTATTTATAATATACACCAAAAACCTGATTTTGTAAACTATATTTTAGGGATGAATAAAAATTAAAGACTATTTGATTAAAAGGCCTATGTTATTCTCCGCCGTCATCGGTATTTTGACAATTTTAATAGGATTTAACTTTAAGGCAACGCTACCGTTTTTGGCGTTGCTTTTTGTTTTTATGCTAACTTTTACCATATACAAAAAAGGCAAATCCGCATTTATAATAGCGCTTATTTTTCCGATTTTGATTGTCTTGTCTCTTATAAATGAGGTTGCAAAAATTGACAACCTGTCCACTCTCGACGGAATAAAAACCGAATGTGAATTCACCGTAATTGATATAACCTATGAAAGCGACGGATACTATGTAGCAGAAATAGTTGTAAACTCCTGTGATAAGCTCAAAAGCGGCACAAAGCTTAATATGAGCTATTACAAGAATAATCTAACTGTCGGTAGTATTGCAAAAGGCTCTTTAAGGCTGAAAAAATTTCATAAAGACCAACAGCTTATTCACCAAAGCAAACAAATTTATCTTAACTCCTACTGTTCTGACTATACAGTTTATAAGGAGAAACAGCCGATTTTGAATATAACAAATAGAGTAAGGAGCTATATCACAAAAGCATTATTTTCAAAGCTCGGTTCGGATGAAGCTGCCACAATGACAGCGCTTTGCTTTGGAGAAAGAAAGTATTTTTCGGATGAATTTTATGAAAACGTAAAAGGTGCGGGTGTAAGTCACGTTATGGTCGTTTCGGGTATGCACTTGTCAATACTCGTATCATTTTTCACCCTTGTTTCAGATAAATATTTTTACAACAAATATCTAAAAGCTTTTATTATGCTCGCAGTTGTCGTTGTGCTCACCTTTTTATGCGGTTTTACGATGTCGATTATACGAGCGGGAGTTATGTATTCCCTAACCGCTTTCGGCACTATACTCAACCGCAAAAGCGACCCTTCAAACACCTTGGGAGCAACAGTCACTTTAATACTCACCGCTACTCCGCTTTCTATTTTTGACATTTCCTTTTTACTGTCAACTCTTTCAACCTTCGGCATACTTTCAATAAGTATCCCGATTTGCAATTTTTTGACACAAAGAGAAATAATAAAGCACAAGACATTTAGAACGGCTTTGTTTGCTCTTTTGACTTCCTTTTCAGCGACACTCCTCACCTTGCCGATAACAATTTATTTTTTCGGATATATTTCCGTCTTCGGTGTGATTGCAACTCTTTTAATTTCCTATGCGGTAACGCTTGTAATATGTCTTTGTGTGTCGGCATTATTTTTAAATTTGATTTTCCCTTTTGTATCAAATTTTGTCTTTATTATTTGCGATTGTATTTTAAAGTACGTAAATTTTGTAATCAATAAAATCGGAAGCCAAAGCTTTTCTGTAATATATTCATCACAAAACTACACTTTTGTCTCAATTTTTATAATTATACTGATTTTTTCTCTGCTATTAACTTGTAAACAGCGCCTTGATATGTTAAAATTAAAAGAAATAAGGCGCAAAATAATCAGTGAAGGCGGTGGCAAACTTAGATGGCGATAACTTTTGAAGAAGGACTTAAAAAGCACTTAAAGCCCGATTCCCTATTACCCGTATATATTCTTTTCGGTAATGACGGATACTTAAAAAAGCTTTATTGTGAAAAAATTTCTAAATCCATATCATCTACAGATGATATTTTCAACTATGCCAAATTTGACTCCGACTGCGACCTGCAGGAGGTTTTCGACTTTACCCTGCAAATGCCCTTAATGTCAGATAAAAAAGTTTCAATTCTTTGTGATTTTGATTTTGAGTCAGCCAATAAAACCGACTTTGAAAAGCTTTGTGATTTGATAAAAGAGGTTCCCGACAGTTGTGTTTTAATTCTTTGGTTTGATTCACTTGAATTTGACAGTAAAAAAAGTGCCAAGTTTAAAAAACTGGTTACCCTTGCAGAAAATTCCGGCGGAATTGCGGCCTGTCTTGACCACAGAAAAATTGCCGAGCTTTCCTCAATGCTTCAAGACGGGGCAAAAAAACGTGGCTGCACTTTAGACCGCACTACCGCCTACTATATGGTTGAGACAATAGGAGATGACATAAATCTTTTAAAAAACGAGCTAATCAAGCTTTGCAATTTTTCAAAAGAAAAACCTATCACAAAGGAAACCATTGACGAAGTGTGTATAAAAACAGTTGAGGCTTCTATTTACAATCTATCTAAATTCATTTTAAATTGTGATACAACAAAGGCTCTCTCACTTTTAGATGAGCTATTTTTCCAAAGAGTTGAGCCAATTGCGGTTCTTTATACAATTAGTGCCACCTTTACCGATATGTTCAGGGTTTTTTCAGCTCTCGACAACAATGATAGTATATCAAGCGTTAAAGAACGTTATAAATATCCGAAGAATAAAGAGTTTTTGGTTGATAATGCCGCTCGCTTTGTTAAAAGCTTTGACCGCAAAAAACTAAATCTTTGCCTGCTAGCGCTTACCGATGCCGACAAAAAGCTAAAATCCTTTTCTTTAGACCAAAGAATTGTTTTAGAACAGCTTGTAATACGCCTAATCTACATTATTTCAAAGGGTGAAAGCATTGATTAAAATCCCCTACCCGATTATTGTCGAGGGTAAATACGACAAGATTACTTTGGAAAATGTCGTTGACACTCTTATTATAAAAACTGACGGCTTCAAAATTTTTAAGGATAAGGAAAAAACCGACCTTATACGCAGTGTTTACAAAAAATGTGGCGGTATTGTAGCTTTTTGCGACAGCGATAACGCCGGAAATATGATAAGAGCGCATCTTAAAAAAATTTTAGGCGAAAATGCAAATATAATAAATATTTACACTCCCCAAATCAAAGGTACCGAAAAGCGAAAGACTACTCCCTCAAAGGAAGGATTTTTAGGAGTTGAGGGTATGTCAAAGGAAGTGTTACAAGACATTTTTCTCAAAAGTGGTATCCATTTTTCCGCCGCTTTAAAAAGTAAACGAATTACAAAATCGGATATGTTTGCTTTTGGACTTTCGGGTAACGAAAACAGTAGCGCCAACCGAAAAAATTTTATGAAATTTTTATCCTTGCCGGAAAATTTATCGAGTAGTGCTTTGCTTGATGTGCTTAACACCTATTATACTTATGATGAATTCATCGAGGTGACAAAGAAATGGCAAAACAGCCAAGACAAAAATTAAAACTTTTATATGTCCTTGATATTCTAAAAAAGCACAGTGACGAGGAGCATCCGTTAAACGCAACCGAAATAGCCGAAAAATTGTCATTTTATGGTATCGAGGCCGAAAGAAAAAGTATATACGACGATATTTTACAGCTCGAAATTTACGGTACCGATATAATCAAATCCTCCAACAAAAAAGGATGGTTTATAGGAAGCCGTGAATTTGAAATCCCCGAAATCAATCTTTTGTGCGATGCTGTCAAAAGTGCAAATTTTATCAGTGCCGGAAAAACACGTGAGTTAATTTCAAAGCTCACCAATATGTTAAGTGAAAACGACAAGGACAGACAACGCAACGTTTTTTTCGACCCAAACATTAAATG
>JAZNRN010000078.1:0-21536 GCA_045590775.1 Acutalibacteraceae bacterium | reverse complement strand
GACTTTTCTCTCGATTTCTCTTAAGAATTGTCGGGTCCTTATTATTGTCGTTGTTTAATTTTCAAGGTCCGTTTTTGCGCCCCTTTTTTTATGGCGCTCGATTATAATACCACAACCACTCCCCTTTGTCAACACTTTTTTTGGATTTTTTTGAAAAAATTTTTAGTTTTTTTCACGACCACAACATCTTGGGTTTTGAGTAGCTTACAAACCACATTTTTCCCAAAAAAATCCTATTATATACATATAAAAAATTCGTTTTTTGCTACATTACATTATTATATATAGGAATTTCAAAAAGAGCCGCCGAAAATTCGGCAGCTCTTTCTAATCGAACAAATCCTTTACCTTGTCCATAAAGCTTTTGCGTTTTTTGTAATTACTGTCGTCGCTAAACGCCTCGTCAAATTCCTTTAGCTTTTCTTTTTGCGCTTTAGAAAGATTTTTAGGAACCTCGACAGTGATTTTCACATACTGGTCACCCTTGCCGGAATAGTTAAGGCGCTGGATACCCTTGCCTTTAAGTTTAAATTCATCTCCGGGCTGTGTGCCCTCGTGAATACTGAACTTTGTCTTTCCGTAAAGGGTGGGAACTACAATTTCAGCACCCAAGGTTGCTTGAGCGAAGGTAATCGGAATTTCACAGTAAACATCATAACCGTCACGTTCAAAAATTGGATGAGGGCGAACATTTACGTTTATTCTTAAATCTCCCGATGGTCCGCCGTTTACACCGGCATCACCGCCACCACGCAGATTTATCACCTGACCGTCGTCTATACCGGCAGGAATATCAACAGGTGCTTCAACAGTATGTCTGATTCTGCCTTTGCCCGCACAAGTTTTACAAGGCTTTTCGATAACCTTTCCCGTACCGTGACAATGGTCGCAAACCTTTTGGGTTTGCATAACGCCAAAAGGCGTTCTTTGGGCGGCAGTAACCTGACCGCTGCCTCTACAAACAGGACATGTTTTAGCAGTTGTTCCCTTTTCGGCGCCACTACCACCACAGTCGGAACAGTTGTCAATTTTTGTGACCTTTACGGTCTTTTTGCAGCCCATTGCGGCCTCCTCAAAAGAAAGATAAACCGATGCTGCCGTATCATTGCCTTTGCGAGGAGCATTGGGGTTTCGTCTTGAACCACCGCCAAAGCCTCCGCCGAAAAAGGAGGAAAAAATATCTCCTAAATCACCGAAATCGCCAAAACCTCCACCAAAACCGCCTCCGTAACCTGCACCACCAGCACCAAAGTTAGGATCAACACCGGCATGACCAAACTGATCATAACGAGCACGTTTTTCGCTGTCGGACAATACCTCATAAGCCTCGTTTACTTCTTTGAAGTTTTTTTCGGCCTCTTTATCCCCCGGATTTAAGTCAGGGTGATATTTTTTCGCCGCTTTTCTATATGCTTTTTTCAATTCGTCCTCAGATGCGGATTTATCGACACCAAGGACTTCATAATAATCTCTTTTATCAGCCAAAATAATTTCTCCTACATTATAAGTACAGTAAACGTGTACGGGAGGAGCAAGCCCCTCCCCTACCGAAATTATTTAATTACAAATTATTTGTTTTCATCAACGTCTGTATAATCAGCCTCATAAACATTGGGGTCTGCTTGTGCCTCGCCTGCGGGTGCGCCTTCCGCACCTTGAGGATTGGCAGCTTTATAAAGCTTTTCGCTTACTGCGAACAATTCCTTTTGCAAATCCTCTTGGCGAGCCTTGATAGCGTCTAAATCCTCGCCCTTGAGCGCTTCTTTCAAAGCGTCCTTTGCAGTATTAATTTTTGCCTTTTCGTCCTCTGTAATCTTGTCGCCCAAATCGGTAAGTGTTTTTTCTGTCTGATAAACCATCTGATCAGCATTGTTTCTTGTGTCAACTGCTTCTCTGCGCTTTTTATCCTCTGCAGCATATTCCTCAGCCTCTTTTACAGCCTTGTCAATATCCTCTTTGGACATATTTGTGTTAGAAGTAATTGTAATATTGTTTTCCTTGCCTGTGCCGAGGTCCTTTGCGGAAACGTGAACGATACCGTTTGCGTCAATGTCAAAGGTTACTTCGATTTGAGGAACACCACGGGGAGCAGCTGCAATACCGTCAAGATGGAATACACCGAGGGTCTTGTTGTCCTTTGCAAATTCACGTTCACCTTGGAGCACGTGTACTTCAACAGAGGTTTGACCATCAGCCGCAGTTGAGAAAATTTGGCTCTTCTTTGCGGGGATAGTTGTGTTTCTGTCGATAACCTTTGTGGAAACACCGCCCATTGTTTCGATACCGAGTGATAAGGGTGTTACATCAAGAAGAAGAAGTCCCTTAACGTCGCCGCCCAAAACGCCAGCCTGAAGTGAAGCGCCGAGTGCCACGCATTCGTCGGGGTTGATACCCTTAAAGGGCTCTTTGCCCATAAAGTTTTTAACAGCTTCTTGAACTGCAGGGATTCTTGAAGAACCACCAACCATAAGAACCTTATTGATTTCGCTCTTGTCAAGACCAGAATCTGAAAGTGCTTGGCGAACAGGTGCCATTGTAGCATCAACCAAATCAGCAGTGAGCTCGTTGAATTTTGCTCTTGTGAGAGTTGTTTCAAAATGCTTGGGGCCTGTTTGGTCTGCAGTAATGAAGGGAAGGTTGATGTCGGTGCTTGTCATACCGGAAAGATCTATCTTGGCTTTTTCTGCTGCTTCCTTTACACGCTGCATTGCCATTTTGTCGCTTGACAAATCAATGCCCTGCTCTGCTTTAAAGGTTGCAACGATAAAGTCCATAATACGTTTGTCAAAGTCATCACCGCCGAGCTTGTTGTTACCCGCAGTTGCTAAAACTTCTTGAACACCGTCACCCATCTCGATGATTGAAACGTCGAAAGTACCACCACCAAGGTCATAAACCATAACCTTTTGGTCATCTTCTTTGTCGATGCTGTAAGCGAGCGCTGCAGCAGTAGGCTCGTTGATGATTCTCTTTACCTCGAGACCTGCAATTTTACCGGCATCCTTTGTTGCCTGACGCTGAGCATCTGTGAAGTAAGCAGGAACAGTAATAACAGCCTCTGTAACAGATGTGCCGAGATAAGCCTCTGCATCAGCCTTTAATTTCTGCAAAATGATAGCCGAAATTTCTTGGGGTGTGTATTTTTTGTCATCAATAGCTACTGTATAAGTTGTACCCATTTCACGCTTGATTGAGCTTATGGTTCTGTCGGGGTTTGTGATAGCTTGACGCTTTGCAACCTGACCCACCATTCTTTCGCCTGTTTTTGAAAATGCAACTACTGAAGGTGTAGTTCTTGCGCCCTCTGCATTAGCAATTACAACCGGCTCGCCGCCTTCCATAACAGCCACGCAAGAGTTTGTTGTACCTAAGTCAATACCAATAATTTTTCCCATAATATATTTCTCCTTTTAAATTAGATTTCCTCTTTGCCTCTCTTGTAAAGAGAGGTGTCAAAGCAAAATGCTTTGACGGAGGTTTTTTTACATTTAATTACATATTATATGTCAGTTTGCTACCTTGACCATTGCAGGTCTGATTACGGTATCACCGATTTTATAACCCTTTTGAAGAACATCGGCAATAACATTTTCTCCTAAATTTTCGTCCTCGATATGCATTACTGCCTCGTGTAATGTAGGGTCAAAGGTATCGCCCACCTTTGCCACCTCACAAATATTAAGCTTTTCACCGAGCATTTCGAACTGCTTTACTATCATTTCTATTCCCTTGATATAATCGGGACTTTCTTTATCCTGTAGCACCGACGCCCTGTCAATGTTATCAAGTATCGGTAAAAGCTCTTTTATAACATTTGCTTTTGCAAATTCTGCTACAGTAAGTCTTTCACGCTCTGTACGTTTTTTGAAATTGTCAAATTCTGCCGCTGTGCGAAGAAGTAAATCATTTTTACCTTCAAGCTCTGCTTTTAAATTTTCAATTTCGATATCCTTTTTGCTTTTTTTCGTTTTCTTTTCTTGCGTGGTTTGTTTTTCTTCAGCCATTTTTAATCCTCCATATCCATCTGTGCTTCTGTCATAATTTCAGTGAGCTTTTTAGCCGAATGTTCTATACAAGGAATTATTTTCTCGTAAGAAATTCTTGCCGAGCCGATAACTCCGATATAACCCTTATACTTATCGCTCCCCGTAAATTTTGCAACAACCATATTGTTGTCTTTAAATTCCAGGTAAGGAGTTTCATTTCCGAAAATCACCTGCGCCTGTCCGTCAACCCCCTCAAAAAGAGAAAGCATTGGTTCACATCTTTCTATAAGCGCCTGCATTTTCGAAGCCGCCGCTTCATCACACATATTATATATGCGCTCTTTTCCGAAAAGCTTAATTTTTGCTTTTTCGATTTCCGACGCCAGCTCAAAAACCGCAGTGAAAAGCGGCATTAAACCGAGCGCATAATCGCCCGCTTGCACAATTACGGTTTGCATATATGCTTTTGTGAGGGCGTCAACCGATTTTCCCTTAATTCGCTTTTCAACAATATCATAAAAATTATTTTCGGCTTGTTTTGAAAAATCCTTTCCCTGTCTGAAAATGCGATTTCTGGTTCTGCCGTCATCGGTTATTATTAACAGCATTTTTGAAAATCTGCCGATGGGAAGAAGCTCCACTCTTTTTATGCGAGGCATTTTTTCGGTCACGAGACAAGCAAAAGCGGGAAGCCCTGTAAGACGAGAAATTAACGATGCGACTGTATCGGGAATATTTTCCGCTTCACACCGTACCGACTTCAAGGTGTTTTCAATCAAATCAGCAGCAGAGGAATTTGAATCAATCCCACCCGATAAGCTGTCAACATAAAATCGGTAGCCCTTGCTGGTCGGTATTCTGCCTGCGGAGGTGTGCGGCTGCTTTAAAAAGCCAAGTTCGCACAGCTCACTCATTTCATGACGGATCGTTGCCGAGGAAGGAGAGTTTTGAAGCAAAAGCATTAAATTTTTTGAGCCTATCGGTTCACCTGTTTCAATATACGCTTTTACGACCGCCTTTAAAACCGCTTGTTTTCTTGGGGTTAACTCCACTTGTGTCACCTCGTTTCACCGTTTGGCACTCTGACGTGTCGAGTGCTAACGTTTATTATTATATGCCATTTTTTTCATTTGTCAAGGTCTTTTTCAAAATTTTTTGACTTTCCCTGACCTTTTGCGATTTTTTAACAGTTTTTTATTAAAAAACAACAAGGGTTTGTCTCCCGAAGAAAAAATGCACAAAGAAGCAAAACGTAATATCACTATCGCTCCCCTCGACAGAAGGAAGCTTAACTTGTGCAAATTGTGTTCGGTAAGACAAACCTTTGTTTTGTCGTGATCTTTATTTCTTTTTGATTTCTGCCAAAATTTCGGTCAAAAGCTCTTCTGTTGTGGGAGCTTTTACTTCGGGAACTTCTTCCTCTTTCTTTTCCTCTTCCTTACGGCGAAGCTTTTCGGAAAGCTCTTTTGTCTTTGCAAAGACTTTAATCATAAGGAAAATAATAAACGCAACAAGTAAGAAGTCGATTATAACCGAAATAAATGCACCGACATTTAATGCAACCGCCTCACCGCCTGCTTTTGCGGGAAGGTTTATAACAAATTCAGTAACACTTAAATCGCCGATAAGCCAGCCGATAAGAGGCATAAACAAATCGTTTACAAGACTTGTTGTGATTTTACCGAAAGAGGTGGCAATAATAAGACCTATTGCCATATCAAATACGTTGCCACGCATTATAAACTCTTTAAACTCGGTAATAAAACCTTTTTTGTCCTTGTTCTTTTTGAATTTAAACATTTTTGACATCTCCTCTGTTTTTTATAATTCTTTTTCATTTTAACATACAAAATAGAAAATGTAAATATGTAAAAAGCCAAGGCAACACCTTGGCTTTTTAAAAACTTTATTTTTCACTGAAAATTACTGTTACATCGGGATGAAGCTGTAAAATAGATGCAGGAACATAAGGTGTAATCGGACCGAAAAAGGCTTTTTCAACAATTTCTCTCTTTGCCTCGCCATTAGCGATAAGCAAAACCTTCTTGGCTTGCATAATTGACATCATACCCATTGTAATTGCGGTTTTCGGAACTTCGTCCTCGCTTGCAAAAAATCTTGCATTTGCTTTTATTGTGGACTCATCCAAAGTTACCTCGTGGGTTTCCTTTGTGAAAAAGCTGTCAGGCTCGTTAAAACCGATATGACCATCAAGACCTATACCTAAAAGCTGTAAATCAATACCGCCGAAGTCCTTAATCATCTTATCATACGCTTCGCCCTCTGCTTTAAGGTCTGCTGCCTTTCCGCTTGGAACATAAGTGTTTTCGCTCTTGATGTTTATCGACTTAAAGAGATTGTTCTCCATAAAATAACGATAGCTTTGGTCAGAAGTTCCGTCAAGTCCTACATACTCATCAAGATTTACAGAGGTTACAGCCGAAAAATCAAGCTTACCTTCCTCATAATCCTTAATAAGATTCTTATATGTTCCAACAGGACTTGAGCCTGTGGCGAGTCCCAACACACAGTCGGGCTTTAAAATAACCTGTGCCGCAATAATATCGGCTGCTTTTCTGCTTAATTCTTCATAGGTTTCGGTTTTAATAAATTGCATATATATTTCTCCTTATTAAATATTATCGTACTTACCATCGGCTACCATTTTTGCAATAGCCTCTACCACCATTGGTTTATCCTCTTTATATGTTACGCCATACCATTTTTCGTCGGCAACAAGCATAACCACATCTTTCTCTTTGTTTTTAATAGTGTTTGCAACAGTTCCGGGCAATAAACATTCAGATTTTGGAACATCGATTTTTGTATTCAAAAACTCAAGAAAATCTTTTTCTAAATATTTGAATATGTCGGGTCTGAAGCCCCACAAATTCATTGACACAAGTGTGTCGGGAGCAAGCGATACCCAAGTTTTTCCGTCGTCCTCTGTATATTTACAGTCCATAATCTTTGTGCGCTCAACAACAGTTTTGAGTTTCCCGTCTTCAACCTCACAAACACCACGTGATACGTGACCGTTTTCAGTCAAAGTGTTTTTAAGCAAGAAACCAACCATTGCATAATCGTCATTATCCTCTTTTAAGAAGTTTGCCATTTTTTCAAATGCAGAATATCCGTAAAAATCATCGGCATTAACAACTGCAAAAGGCTCATTTATGACATCCTTGCAAGCAAGAATTGCCTGTGTTGTTCCCCAAGGTTTTGTTCTGTCTGCGGGAGCGGTAAAGCCCTCGGGCAAATCGTTAATTTCTTGGAAAACGTATTCGGTCTTAATTTTGCTTTCTATTCTTTTTCCAACAATGTTTTTAAAATCCTTTTCAATCTCATGCTTGATTACAAAAACAACCTTTGTGAAGCCTGCTTTTTTTGCGTCATAAACCGAAAAATCCAAAAGTGCCTCTCCGCCGGGGCCTATCGGCTCCATTTGTTTAAGTCCGCCAAAGCGACTGCCCATACCTGCTGCCATAATAACCAATGTAATATCCTTATTCATAAATATCATCCTTTGCAATATTCTTTAACAATAGATTTCATTTTGTCCCAATCCTTTTCCATATCGGAAACAAGCTTTAATTGGGTTCGTGTTCTGACTAAATTGTGTTCGGGATATTTAGTTTTGAAATATGTATCACCGTCAAGATAATCGGTCAAAAATCTCATACCGCACTCGATAGTCATCATTTTAGCCCCTTCGGGAAGAAGCATAATTTCTTCATCAGGAAGAGAACCGCCACAGCCGTCCAAAAAGCCCTTTGTGTAAATTTGGAACATTTCAAGGTCGAAATTTACCTTACTTAAATCTTTTTCATCCTCATCTGCAGTAGATGCACCAAAACGAATTGCATCACCAAAGTCGGTAACCGAAAAGCCGGGCATAATCGTATCAAGGTCAATTACGCAAAGCGCTTTATGTGTATCAGCATCGAGCATAACATTATTAGATTTTGTGTCATTATGGCTTACACGCAAGGGAAGCGTTCCCGCCTCGTTACTGTCAAGCAAAACGCTGTAAAACTGTGCCCTGTCCTTAATAAATTTTACTTCCTGTTCCACATTACAAAGCCTGCCGCTTTTATTTTCTTCGACCGCCTTAAGAAAAGCATTGTATCTCTTTACGGTGTGGTGAAAATCGGGAATGGTTTCATTTAAAGTGTCGGCAGGAAAATCCGAAAGCATTCTTTGGAAATTGCCGAAGGCTACGGCACATTCGTAAAATTCTTCCTTGTTCGGTCTGTCAAGACAAATTGAATCGGTCACGAATTTATACATACGCCAAAAATAACCATACTCATCTTTATAATATGTATTATCGTCAAGAGTATGAACCAGACGCAACACCTCACGCTTGGTTTCTACCTTATCCTTTAAATATTCTGTGACCCTTTGAATATTTTCCATTACATCCTGAGGTTTTTTAAAAACATTCTGATTAACGGTTTGAAGAATATACTTATGCTCCTTGCCGTTCTCCTCTTGAGACAAAATCATAAAGGTATCGTTTATGTGCCCGTTTCCGTAAGGAATTGCACCACGCACCTGCCCTTTTATCTTGAAATTGTCTATAGCGTTTGATATTTCTTTCAAGTTCGCCTTCCTCATTTCTTTTCCTGCCTCTCGAAAAGTTTAAATATCAGCTTTCTGACTTTAGTATAAACTTTTCTATTGACATTTTCTATATAAAAACCTATAATTATTGGTGAAAAAACAAATTTTTCGTTTTTTTACTATTTTTCAGAGGTTGTTTAATATGTCTGAACCTATTCAAATTGAATCGATTATGAAAGATTTCTATGCAATTTCCGGAATACGCATCTCTCTCCACGATGCAGAATTTAACGAAATTTATTCCTACCCCAAGCATTTAAGTGGGTTTTGCAGTAAAATTCAAGGGTTTCCAAACGCAAAGGCTTCGTGCATTGAAAGTGACCGCAAAGCATTCAACAAGGTTAAAGAAACAGGCCGTCTTTATGTATATAAATGTAAGTTCGGTCTTTACGAAGCAGTTGTTCCGCTTTACTCTTTTGGAGCGCTTTCCGGTTATCTTATGATGGGGCAGTTTTGTGACAAAAACTCATGCTCACTCGACAACATAATTATAAAAGCCGACAGGTATTTTAACAACCGTGCCGCTGTGACCTCACTTTGCAACACCATAACAACGGTTGAAGACGGTATAATTTCTTCTTATATAAATATTATGACCTTGCTTGCCGAATATTTGACTCGAACTAACCGTGCCTTTACATATAATAAAGATTTACCGAAAATGGTTAAAGATTATTTAAATCGTAATTATTCCTCAAAAATCTCACTCGATATTTTGGCAGAAAAATTCGGCTACTGCAGCGTGACACTTACAAAATCCTTTAAAAAAGAATTTGGCACAACCATTATGCAGTACTTGTCTGATATTCGACTTGATAATGCCGCCGATATGATAGTTAATACATTTGCTCCGTTTAAACAAATCGCCACCGACTGTGGTTTTTCGGACCAAAATTATTTTTCAAAAGCGTTTACAAAAAGGTTTGGTTGTTCCCCTTCGCAGTACAAAAAGAAAAAATTCACAAACACTTCCGTTTAACATATTAACCCCTATTACTCATAATGTCAAGCAATTAAAGTTTACCCTCCGTTTGTAAACCTTTGGTTGCGAACGAATAATTTTGCGCTCAATCCTGCGTTTTACATACTTTTTTGCAACTAATTTTAACAAAAAAACAAGTGCGTTTTCGCACTTGTTTTTTTCGTTATATGAGATTTTTTTATAAAACAATCGACTCTCCGGTCATTTCTTCGGGCTGTTCCAATCCCAAAAGTTTAATGATTGTAGGTGAAATATCGCAAAGCTTTCCGCCTTCACGCAAATCACACTCTTTTCCTATTACCGAGAAAGGAACGGGATTTGTTGTGTGTGCGGTAAAGGGTGAGCCGTCGGTGTCAACCATTTTGTCAGCATTTCCGTGATCGGCAGTAAGAAGCATAACACCGCCCATTTTAAGCGTTGACTCCTCTACCCTGCCAACACAAGTATCGACGGTTTCGACTGCTGCCTTGGCCGCATCGAAAAATCCCGTATGGCCTACCATATCGCAGTTTGCGAAATTAAGAATAATAACATCATATTTTCCGCTTTCAATCGCAACGCATACTTTATCGCAAACCTCGTTTGCGCTCATTTCAGGTTGTAAATCATAAGTTGCAACCTTTGGTGAGTTTACAAGTATTCTGTCCTCACCCTCAAACATAACCTCACGACCACCGTTAAAGAAGAAGGTTACGTGTGCATATTTTTCAGTTTCAGCAATACGAAGCTGTGAAAGGCCCTTCTTTGCCAAATATTCGCCCAAGGTGTTGTTTAAGGTTTGGGGCTTGAACGCAACATCAACATTAGGCATTGAAGCATCGTACTGTGTAAAGCATACATAATATACCTTTTGTCTGCCGCCTACACGCTCAAAGCCTGCAAAGTCATCATCAACAAAGGTACGGGTAATCTCTCTTGCTCTGTCGGGGCGGAAGTTGAAGAAAATAACACTATCCCCGGTTTTGATGCGTTCAGTACCCTCTACAACGGTAGGAAGCACAAATTCATCGGTGATGAACTTTCCATCTTCATCCTTTAATGTGTATGAATGGCGAACCGCACCCTCAGCATCGGTAGTCTGAACACCTTCACCATACACAAGGGCAGCATAAGCCTTTGCCACACGTTCCCAACGATTGTCTCTGTCCATACCGTAAAATCTACCCATAACAGTAGCTAACTTTCCGCAACCGATTTCATCTAATTTCTTGTTTAAATCAGCAATAAAATCTGCCGCAGATGAAGGCGGAACGTCACGACCATCTAAAAGAGCGTGGATATATACTTGTGAAAGTCCGTTTTTCTTTGCCATTTCCACAAGCGCATAAAGATGCTCGTTGTGGCTATGCACACCGCCGTCGGACAAAAGTCCCATCAAATGAAGTGCGCTGTCATTCTTTTTGCAATTATCTACAGCCTTTAAAAAAGCTTCATTTGTGAAAAAATCGCCATCGCTTATAGATTTTGTAATACGTGTGAGCTCTTGATAAACTACTCTGCCGGCACCAATGTTTGTGTGTCCCACCTCACTGTTGCCCATTTGACCGTCGGGCAGACCAACATCCATACCGGACGCTCCGATTTGAGTGGTCGGACAGGTGGAAAAAATCTTGTCAAGACAGGGAGTAGTGGCCGTTTCAATAGCATTGCCTTCCTTTTCACCAAAGCCAAAGCCATCCATAATAGTTAAAACTATAGGTTTTTTCATATATTTTCTCCTAAATCTGTTTTACAAAATTGTAGGGGAGGATTTTTCTTGTCCTCCACTTTTGCGGAAAACGCAAAAAACCTACCCCTTAACAACAAATTATTACTTGCTTGCAGCCTTTACGATTACTGCAAAATCTTCAGCCTTGAGTGAAGCGCCACCAATAAGACCGCCATCAACGTTTACCTTTGCAACTAATTCATCAGCGTTTTTAGCGTTCATTGAACCGCCGTACTGAATTGTAACGGTTTCGGCAACCTCCTCGCCATAAACCTCAGCAATAGCGGCACGAACATAACCATTACCTTCGTCAGCTTGCTCTGCAGTAGCGGTAACACCTGTGCCGATAGCCCAAACAGGCTCATAAGCGATGATTACATTTTTTAGTTGTTCAGCAGTTACGTTTGTAAGAGCCATTTTTGTTTGATATTTAAGTAAGGTTTCGGTGTAACCGAGTTCTCTTTGCTCAAGAGTTTCGCCCACGCAAACTATTGCAGTAAGTCCTGCATTTAAAGCAGCAAGTGTGCGAAGATTTACTGTTTGGTCTGTTTCGCCAAAATACTGACGTCTCTCACTGTGTCCGATTACAACATACTTAACGCCTGAAGCGGTAAGCATTTCGGCAGAAATTTCACCTGTATAAGCACCCGAAGCCTTGAAGTGAACATTTTCAGCACCGATTTCAATGTTAGATCCTTTTGCAGCTTCAACTGCAGCGGCAATATCAATAAAAGGAACGCAAAGTACAACCTTGCAATCAGCATCCTTTACAAGAGGCTTCATTTCATTTATAAGTGCAGTTGTCTCGGCGGGGGTTTTGTTCATTTTCCAGTTACCTGCGATAACTGCTTGTCTTTTTGCTTTATTCATTTTTATTCTCCTTTACAAACGGACTTTGTCCTACAATACACAAATGCAGGGCGGAGAAAATTCTCCGTCCCGCTTTAGCCAAAGCTTTTTAGCTTAAACCTGTCAAAAATTATTTATCATTAAGTGCTGCGATACCGGGAAGCTCTTTACCTTCAAGGAATTCAAGCGAAGCACCGCCACCTGTTGAGATGTGAGTCATCTTGTCACCATAGCCCAAGTTGTTAACTGCAGCTGCAGAGTCGCCACCACCGATAACGGTTACAGCATCTGTTTCAGCCAAAGCCTTTGCCACAGCCAATGTACCTGCTGCGAGAGTGGGGTTCTCAAACACGCCCATAGGTCCGTTCCAAACAACAGTCTTTGCAGATTTTACTTCGTTTGCGTAAAGTTCAGCAGTCTTAGGACCAATATCACAGCCCTCTCTGTCTGCGGGAATCTTGTCAGCATCAACAACTACTACATCAACCGGTGCATCAATCGGGTTGGGGAAGTCAGCGATAGTTGTGCAGTCGATAGGAAGCAAAATTTTAACGCCCTTTTCTTCTGCCTTTGCCATCATATCACGGCAGTAGTCAATCTTTGTTTCGTCAACAAGTGACTTACCTGTGCCATAACCCTTTGCAGCAAGGAAGGTATAAGCCATGCCGCCGCCGATGATAAGTGTATCGGCTTTAGTAAGAAGATTTTCAATTACAGGAAGCTTACTGTCAACCTTTGCGCCACCCAAGATGCAAACAAAAGGACGAACAGGCTCTTCAACAGCCGCACCCAAATATTTAAGCTCTTTACCGATAAGGTAGCCTGCAACAGCTTCTTTCACATGTGATACAACACCAACTGTTGAGCAGTGCGCTCTGTGAGCTGTGCCAAAAGCATCGTTTACAAAAATGTCAGCCAAAGAACCAAGCTCTGCAGAGAAAGCCTCGCCATTCTTTGTTTCTTCTGCACGATAGCGTGTATTCTGGAGCAATACAACGTCTCCGTCCTTCATAGCGGCAACTGCAGCCTTTGCATTTTCGCCTACAACATTATCGTCGGCCGCAAATACAACCTCTTTGCCTAACTTTTCAGAAAGAGCCTTTGCAACGGGAGCTAAAGACAATTCCGGCTTGGGTTCACCCTTCGGCTTGCCAAGGTGTGAGCAAAGAATTACCTGACCGCCATCAGCGATAAGCTTTTCGATTGTGGGAAGTGCAGCATTGATTCTGTTTTCGTCAGTGATTACACCGTTTTTAAGCGGTACATTGAAATCACAACGAACAAGAACCTTTTTGCCTTTTACATTGATGTCATCAACTGTTTTTTTGTTAAGTGCGTTCATTTAAAAACTTCCTTTCAGAATAGTAAATTTACATACATATATATATTAACACATTTTATTAAATTTTCAACAGTTTTTTGAGAGCAATCAGTATAATTATTCGCTTTCATCCCAGCTATAATTATGCAACTGACCCAAATTTTCTAAAGAAGGGTAGTCCCATTGCCTTAAAGTCTCGTAAACCGCAATCGCCACCGAGTTTGAAAGATTGAGACTTCTAATCTCACCCATCATCGGTATTCTGACGCATCTATCGGGATTTTTAAGCAGTAATTCTTCAGGCAAGCCCTTTGTTTCTTTGCCGAAAAGCAGAAAACATTTATCGGGATATTTTATATCGGAATGAGCTTTCCGAGCTTTTGTTGTAAAATAGAAAAATTCACCATTATTTTTAGCAAAAAACTCATTTATATCCTTATAATAAGTAATATCAAGATAATGCCAATAATCGAGTCCGGCTCTCTTCAGCTTTTTATCATCAATTTTAAAACCCATCGGGCCCACAAGGTGAAGTCTCGCTCCTGTTGCAGCACAGGTTCTTGCTACATTTCCTGTGTTTTGAGGGATTTCAGGTTCAACCATTACAATATTTATTTCCATTTCTATCGCCTGTCTTTTTCTATTCTCAATACTAACATTATAATTCTTAAAAAAGACTTGTCAAGATTCGATTTAAGTTATATAATTATAAAAAATATTTGTTATGGAGAAAATTATGAAAAAATATCCCGGAATCCTAAAACGAGCCGAGCTTGTCGATTGGCGAAGCGGAAAAATTTACGCAAAGCCCGACGGCACACTTTTTAAATCGCTCTTTGTTCTCTCTTCCCTTTTAATCCTTTACAGCTTTTTTATAAATTTATTTTATCTTCTCGGTTTGAATTTAATCTACCAAGACACGAAGGAATATAAAGATTATCTTTTCCCTATCGTTTCGGTAGCGGTTGCAAACGCTTTGCTTATAGCTTCCTTTATTCTTATGAAGCTAAAACGCCGTGTGGTTTCAGCTGTTATTGCTATCATTCCTTCCATCTTTTTAATTATTTATTTCGGTCATATTTCAAAAGCGCAGGTTCCCGATGAGAGTTTTCTCGGCTTTAAGACATTCTATTATTGGCGACACTTTGCTCCGCTTTTTCTGATTTTTGTATTTGCTGTTTGGATGTTAATAATTATTATCCGAGCAAAGCGAAATTTCGATCGTATTTATAAGCAAACAGAGGAACAGCTCTATTCTATATATAAAGAGAACAACCCCGAAGCCACAGAAGAGGATTGGATAAAGTTTGCTACTGATTACGAAGGTACTTCTCCTCAAAAGCTTTTTCAAAAAAAGAAAAAAGGAAAAGGCCCTAAAACAGAAGAAAATACCGAGAACACAGAAAAATGACAGAAAAAATCCCTGCTTCTCGCAGGGATTTTTAATTAAAATCAACTTTTTAGAGGTTTTAAAATATGGAAAAAAATTTAAAGGTTATAGCACATATTAAATCCGACTTTCCCACAAAATTCGGAATACCGAGACAAAGCGGTCTTTGCAATCTTTCTTCTGTAATTATTTTTGAAAAAGAATATCAAAATCCCGATGCTTTACGAGGTATTGAGGATTTTTCTCACCTCTGGCTTTTGTGGGATTTTTCAGAAAACAATAAAGCCAACTGGTCACCGACGGTCCGACCGCCCCGCCTCGGTGGGAACAAGCGTGTCGGCGTTTTTGCAACACGTTCTCCCTTTAGACCAAATTCCATAGGTCTTTCAAGTGTCAAGCTCAAAGGAGTGATAAAAACAGAAAGTGACGGTCTGGTTTTAGAGGTTTTGGGTGCGGATTTGTTAGACGGTACCCCAATTTACGACATAAAACCCTATATCCCCTATACCGACTGCCACAATGATGCTGTCGGAGGATTTGCCGATGATGTTTTTGGAAATAAATTATATGTCACTATTCCTGACGATTTAAAACAGCTCGTTCCAAGCGGCAAGCTTTCTGCCTTACAGGAAATTTTAGCCGCTGACCCAAGACCCGCTTATCAAAACGACGAAAACCGAGTTTATGCTTTTGAATTTTCAAAATTGCACATCGAGTTTTCGGTGAGCGAAAATTCACTTACTGTCACAAGCATAAAAAATATCGATTAATAGGTTATTTTGTCAATCTTATTTGTCGAATTGACACAAATTGTCAATAATTTAGTGTTTTTTGCTCAAAAAACCACATTTTTTGGTTTTTTTCTTGATTTACACCACAAAATATGGTATTATATGTAAAAAGTTGATTACTGGAGTGAATATTTATGGAAAACAAACTGAAAATTGTCGTTGGCGATGATTCCAGCGAATTGGGACACGCCTGTGCAAAGGTTTTCAAAGCCTATGGTATGGTCGTCAAGCTTTGTAAAAAGGACGGGAAAGAAATTTTAAAAGCTATAGAAAGCGAACAACCAGATGTTGTTTTGGCCGACGTATTTATGCCAAGCCTTGACATCTTAGGCCTTTTGGACAGCCTATCGGAAAATTCTGCTAAAAACCGTCCTTTGATTTTGGCAATGTCCGCTTTTGACAACGGCCGACTTGAGAAGGAATTGCTTGACGCAGGTGTTGATTATTATTTTTTAAAGCCGTTTGAAATTTCTTCAGTTGCAGAACGCATAATTCAGCTTTCCGGCTGGAAAAACCGAAATATCCCGCTTATTGTCAGAGACAGCGTTGTTACTGACCCCGAACTTGAAATGATGATTACCGATATACTACATCAAATTGGCGTTCCGGCTCATATAAAGGGTTATCACTACTTACGTGAAGCAATTATTCTCTCGGTTAAAAACAGTGAAATTGTAAATTCTGTCACAAAGCTATTGTATCCTACCGTCGCAAAAAACCACGCAACCACCGCCTCCCGTGTTGAACGAGCAATAAGGCACGCAATAGAGGTTGCTTGGGACAGGGGAGACCTTGATATACTTAACTCATATTTCGGTTATACCATTCAATTAGAGCGTGGCAAACCGACAAACAGCGAATTTATTGCAATGATAAGCGATAAATTACGGCTAAAACTAAAAATCGGATAATAGAGGAAGGTTGATTTAAAATCAACCTTCCTTATTTTTTTAATGTTTCTTTATCTACTATTCTTAGCGCAAAAAGAAGTGCTGTATAGATAGCTATTGATGCCACAACCAAAAACATTATGTAAACCAAACTGTTTTTAATATGAAGCCCCTCTAAAACAACCCTTAAAAACAATGTCGTTGTTATTGCGATTATGGCGGGCGTTAAAAATTCTCGCCATATAGAAAGCTTTAGAGAAGCAACACTTAAAAGCCTTTTCATATTTAAAAAGCAGGTTAAAAAATTTGAAAAATACATTATTAAAATAAAACCCTTTATTCCGGAAATTGGAACGAATATGACTATTAAAATTATCCTTATCACCGAATCCGAAACAGAAGTCTTAAAGGTGAAATTTTGTTGGTCAAGACCTTTTAAAATCCCGTCTGAAATACTGTCAAGATACATAAACGGAACTATAGGCGCCAGTGCTTTTATTAAAAATCCCACCTCATTTTCCTCATAAAGCAAGGCTCCTATTTTTTCACCTGAAACCAAAAACACACCGGTAAAAATGAAAGATATGAGTGAGGTGATTTTAATTATTTTTGCAACTGTCTCCCTAACCACGTGGGGTCTTGACAAAGCGATGTTCCGTGAAATTTCGGGAATAAGCAGGGTGGATACCGAAGAAAGTATGGCGCTTGGAAAAAACAGAACCGGAAGCGCCATACCTTTTATCATTCCAAACTGCGAAAGTGCCAATATTCCGCTTTGTGAAAAACGTGAAAGCATTTTAGGAACCAAAAGATTTTCGCCTGTTCGCAAAAGGGTGTTAAGGTATCTGCCCGAGCTTATCGGTACTGCGATGGAGGAAATTTTTCTTCCTATCGAAAACGGGGGAGTGGCTCTGCCTGTAAAATTCGACCTTTTCAAAGCAGATATATATGCAATCCCCAAAATAACCGTTGCGCTGATTTCCGATATAACATCGCCCGCCATAACCGCCGCCATTATCGCCACAATACCGAACTTTTTTACACGACGCACCAATGTGAGTACAAGCAAAATTCTCAAAACCTGCTCTGCTATTTGTGAAACTGCATTTGGCTCGGACTTTCTTCTTGCTATAAAATAACCTCTAAAACAAGATGAAACTCCCATAAAAGGCAAAGAAAAAGGGAGTACGCAAACCGCAAGAAAAGCTCTTTTATCTCCAATAACCAACTCAGATATAGGCGCTCTTAATATAAATATCAAAAGCATTGAAACGAAGGCTACTAACAGGGTAATTGCAATCGCCTTTTTGACAATTTTTTTGATAGTAGCGTTACTTCCTACGCACATTTCCTCCGCAACAAGACGTGTCACTGCGGTTGATATTCCGCTTGTTGCGAAGGTTGAGGCCAACATATAAAAACTGAAAATCAGCTGGTAAAGCCCTATCCCTTCGCTTCCGATTTCAGCACCGAGCCAAACCTTAAATATTATTCCGGCAAACCGAACCAAAAGAGAGGTGACGGTAAGCACTATTGCATTTTTTATAAAAAGGGTTTTTCTCACTCTCATCCCACACTAATTTATACTGTATTTAATACTATGACCCCGTCTTTCTATAAATACTTGAAAAATCAGCATTTTTTTGGTATTATGTCTTTAGTATTATGGATAAAAGGCGGTGTAAGAGCTTGAATAATAACGGAACTCCGTTAGCCGACAGATTAAGACCAAAGGACATAAACGACGTTGCAGGACAGAAACACATCTTGTCACAGGGCAAAGTACTTCGAAGAATAATCGATTCAAAGAAGCTTCCTAATCTGATTTTTTATGGCCCTTCGGGCGTCGGCAAAACGACAGTCGCAAATATCATTGCCGAAAACTGCCAAAAAAAGCTTTATTACCTTAATGCAACCACCGCTTCGACTTCGGATATTAAAGAAATTATCAACTCTATCGGTACTATTGACTCGCAAAACGGAATTTTGCTTTATCTCGATGAAATTCAATATTTCAATAAAAAGCAACAACAAATTTTACTTTCGTATATTGAAAACGGTGATATTACTCTGATAGCATCAACCACCGAAAATCCTTATTTCTATGTCTATAATGCCATTTTAAGCCGCTCGACGGTTTTTGAGTTTAAAAACCTCAATAAAGAAGATATTTTTACTGTTTTGACACGTGCTGTCGGTATATTATCTAAGGAATCGCAAAAGCCTATTACTATTAGTGAAAAATCACTTTATAAAATCTCCTCGGCTGCGGCGGGAGACGTCAGACGTTCTCTCAATATGCTTGAATTATCCGTTTTAGCCGGGGAAGAAGAGACAGAAATAAATATTCCTGACAGTATTGTCGAGGAAATTGTCGCTTCAAATTCCGTCAGATATGACCGTGATGGCGAACAACACTATGACATCATTTCTGCTTATCAAAAATCTATGCGTGGCTCTGACCCGGATGCCGCAATTTTCTATCTCGGAAAGCTGCTTGCCGCCGGTGATTTACCCAGTGCCTGCAGGCGACTGCTTGTTTGTGCAAACGAAGATGTCGGACTTGCTTACCCGCAAATAATTCCTATTGTAAAGGCGGCGGTTGATACTGCTATGATGGTGGGACTTCCTGAGGCGAGAATACCCCTTGCAAATGCCGTAATTTTAGTGGCAACCTCGCCAAAATCTGTCACAGGTCACGATGCTATAAATTCAGCTATGCAGGATATTGCCAACGGACTTGGCGCAAATATCCCTCGACATTTGCAGAACAAACACTTTGACGGTGAAGATGCAGAAATCAAAGGGCAAAACTATAAATATCCACACGATTACAAGTGGAATTATGTAAACCAACAATATTTGCCTGATGACCTGAAAAATAAAAAATATTACACCTTTGGTGATAATAAAAACGAACAAAAATTCAAAGAATACTGGGATAAAATCAAAAACATTTGACTTCATTTTTTTCAAAAGAAAGCTTTTGTTTTTTAATCCTTTTTAATGCTTTGATAAGGAGTTAATTATGAAAACATACAAACTACCTCCTAAAACGCTTTTGCTATGGCAATGTCGTGCTATCGTCGCATGGCTTGTTTTGACCTTGGCGTGTAGCTTTTTTTCCTTTTCCTTGAAATTCTTTTTGATTGCCTTTCTTATTTTAAGTGTGATCTTTTCTGTTGTAATATTTTTATATCTTCCAAAATATTATTCACTCTTTAGCTTAAAGTGTCTAAAAGGTGCAATTATCATAGAAAACGGTGTTATTTTCAGAAATTGCCACATTTTACCTTATTCACGCCTTATTTATACTCAAACTATAATGACCCCCATTTCAAAGTTTTTTGGTCTGCGTGCGATAACACTTAAAGCTGCAAGAAGTCGTGTTTTTGTTCCCGAGCTTGCCGAAAAAGACGCTCTCGACCTGATTTCAAGGCTAAGAAAGGGTGACACACAATGACAAAGGTATATAAACCCCATCCTTTTATGGTTTGGCACTTCTTGAAGCCTTATTTGTTTGTTCTTTTATTGCCTATGTTACGTGCAGGTCTTCAATATATTCGTTTCAAACGCATTTTTGACAGCTTCTTTTGGTATGAGCTTGCTTTCTTTTTGGTGATTTTAGTTCTCGCAATCGCCAAATGCTTTTACTTTAAGGTTACATGCGACGGTAAAAATGTTACCATTAAAAGCGGCATACTGTTCACAAGGCGAGCAGATATACCAATTTCAAAACTCTCTTCAGTGCAAACTTTACGAAACCCATTTGATATGCTTTTTGGGGCGATGACCTTTCGAATAAATACCGAAGCAGGCGAAAAAACCAAATCCGACTATGAATTTAAGCTGAAATTTAAAGAGGCAAAGGAGCTTGCAATTACTCTTTACGGAAACGATACTGTATCACGACAGCGTTTTTCTCCCGTAAAAGTTGCAATCATGGCGGCGGCCACCTCCTCGACCTTTACCGGTCTTGTTATAGGTGTTCCTATTATTAAATATGCCGGTGACCTATTGGGAATTGCTCTTAGCGATATGCTTTGGAGTGAAATTAACAATGTTTCCTCAAAAATAGAATCGACCTTTCCGCCTATTGTAAATGTGCTTACCCTGGTTTTCCTTTTGGGATATGGTATTTCCTTTGTTTATTCCTTTTTTAAATTTATGAATTTCAGGGTTATTATGGGCGAAAAGCGAGTTGAGGTGCGTTCCGGTTTTATCACCAAAGTGCGAACTGCGTTTAATCGCCTTTCAGTAATTGATGTAAGGGTAGAGCAAAGCGCTTTAATGCTTTTTTTAAAGCGGTTTTCTATGAAAGTAAACATCGCCGGCTTTGGTGAAAAACGCAGTGAAACACAGGTTATGGTGCCAAGCGGAAAATATTCCGAGCTACAAAAAGACTTTTCCTTTTATTTTCCTTTCTTGGAACCAAATGCCGACAGGTATTATATCGCACAGCGTGGTGCTTTGGCTGTATCAAGATTTTTATATTGGCCCACAATATATTTGCTCCTCGCTTTGGGGCTTTCTATTCCTTTGGCTTTAAAGTTCAAGGATTTTGACAGATTTATATTGTTTGTGACAATAGTGCTGCTTATTTTGATTTTCTATTATGCCTTTGTTTGTGCAATTCAGTATAAAAGATGCAAGTTTTCACTCGGAGATAATATTTATGCTTCCAGCAAAAAATGGCTCCGCCCCTGCGAAATTTTTTGTCCCAAGGAAAATGTCGGTCAAATTAAGCTTACTCAAGTATTTACCGATTTTGTTTATAAAACCTGCAAAGTGCGAATCACTGTCTGTTCCGAAACCGCTGACAGCTTGAAGCTTCCTCATTTAGATTATAAATCCTCTAAAGACGCTATTTTAAGATGCTACGGACTTGATGAAGCTATTGAGGAATAAAATGTAAAAATATGATAAAAATAAGAATGTTTCACGTGAAACATTCTTATTTTTTTGGGTGATAATTTTGGAACTGTTTATTTCT
>JAZNRN010000077.1:0-3078 GCA_045590775.1 Acutalibacteraceae bacterium | reverse complement strand
ATAATAAGGTAAAAACGCTTTAATAAGCCCTTTTTTCTTTTCATTTTTCATGAAATCAAACCTTCTTTTAAAGACTCAAAGCAGTGATATTTTATCACTGCTTTTTATTTTAAATACTAAACAATAAATCGCCATAACTCGGATATGGCCAAGAAGCTGACGGCATAACACTTTCTGCACTATCGGCATACTTCCTGATGTCAGACATCAAACGCAAAATCGTATCATGATAAAGCTTTGCCTTGTCATACACATCTGCCGTACACTCGGCAGTTGAAATTGCCATTTTCAGCTCACCTGTAAGAGTGTAAATTTCACTATTTGCAGCAGAAAGTCTTGCAACAAGTTCACGTTCAACCGTTGAGCTTACACCGCCCAAACTGTTTTTACTGAGAACTGTTTTACACAGCTTGTCTGTATATGCGCTAATCGCAGGCACTACTTCCCTATTCATCATATCGATAAGTGTCAGTGCCTCAATATGTAAAATTTTTGCATAATTTTCAAGAATGATATCAACACGTGAATTTATTTCGAGAGGATTTAATACACCATGCTTTGCAAACATTCGAACATTTTTTTCTGCTTTCAAAAGGGGCAAAGCATCAACTGTACTGCGAAGATTTAAAAGACCTCGTTTTTCGGCCTCTAATTCCCACTCCTGTGAATAACCATCACCATTAAATATTATTCTTGAATTTTCAGTCACGACCTCTTTTATAATGGCTTTAACTTCGCTTTCAAAATCCTTTGCCTTTTCGAGACGGTCAGCAAATATTGAGAAAACCTCTGCCACCATGGTGTTAATCATAACATTTGTATCAGAAATTGAAGAAGCAGAGCCCAACATTCTGAACTCAAATTTATTACCTGTAAAAGCAAAGGGAGATGTACGATTACGGTCGGTATTGTCCTTGCGAAAAGCAGGAATAATTTCTGAACCGACATTCATTTTCTCATTTTTTGAATTATCAAAATGTGTACCCTTTGCAACGGATTTTAAAATATTTTCAAACTCATCACCGAGGAAAATTGAAATAATTGCCGGCGGAGCTTCGTTAGCACCTAATCGGTGGTCATTTCCGGCAGTTGCAACAGATATGCGTAACAGCTCCTGATGTTCATCTACTGCCTTGATAACAGCAGCTAAAGTGAGTAAAAAGAGAAGGTTATCTTCCGGATTTTTACCCGGTTTTAAAAGGTTTACACCGGTATCAGTAGATAGTGACCAGTTGTTATGTTTACCGCTACCGTTAACACCATCAAAGGGCTTTTCGTGTAAAAGACAAACAAGACCATGTTTTAGTGCAGTCTTTTTCATCATTTCCATTGTGAGCTGATTATGGTCAGCAGCAATATTTGTTGTAGTAAAAATGGGAGCTAATTCGTGCTGGGCGGGTGCCGCCTCGTTGTGCTCAGTCTTTGCAAGAACACCAAGCTTCCAAAGTTCTCTGTCAAGCTCTCGCATAAACTCTGCTACTCTATGCTTTAAAACGCCAAAATAATGGTCATCCATTTCTTGCCCTTTGGGAGGCATACAACCAATTAAGGTTCTTCCACAGTAAACCAAATCAGGACGTTTATCATATACTTTTTTATCAACCAAAAAATATTCCTGCACAGGACCTACCGTGGTATTAACACGCTTATCGTCTGTGAGTCCGAACAATTTTACAATACGCAGTGCCTGCTTATTTATTGCATCCATACTTCTAAGCAGAGGAGTTTTTTGGTCTAATGCCTCGCCCGAATAAGAGCAAAATGCAGTAGGAATACAAAGAGTTTCATCCTTTATAAAAGCATAGGAGCTTGGATCCCAAGCGGTATATCCACGTGCCTCAAAGGTAGCACGAAGTCCACCCGAAGGAAAGCAAGAAGCATCGGGTTCGCCCTTTATAAGTTCTTTGCCCGAAAACTCCATAATAATTCCGCCGTCTTCACAGGAACTGATAAAGCTGTCGTGTTTTTCGGCTGTAATACCGGTCAAAGGTTGAAACCAGTGGGTATAGTGGGTGGCACCTTTTTCGATTGCCCAATCCTTCATAGCGTTAGCTACAATATCAGCAATACTACTATCAATGGTTTTACCCTCTTTAATCGTGCTTTTTAAAATGTTGTACACGTCTTCAGGCAGACGCTGCTTCATCACAGAATCGCCAAAAACATTTATTCCAAACAGCTCGTCAATTTTCTCCACTTTTACTTCCTCCGACTTTAAAAATACGTAATAAATTATAACTTTTTTGCCTACATTTGTCAATTACAATTAGTCAATATTATTCGATAAAATTAGTATTTTTAAAGACCTCGTCTAAATCATCATAAAACAAGTAGCATGTTTTTAAAGTAAGCGTACCTAAATTGTTTTCAAAAAGCTCCTCTAACATAATATCAGATATACCCTCTTCGGCAATTTTTTCAGATATATTTTCTGCAGTGATTTTCAAATTTTTATAAGATAAATCTTCACTTAACAAAGCCCGCACCTGATTTCCCGTGAGATTCAAATTTTCGCTATTTATAGTAACTTCTATCCCACCGAGATAATCTACCAAAGCCTCAAGCGTTTCTTGCGAAAGAGTATAGGAGTAATCAATTTTAAAACCGTGACTCAAAGCATTAAAAGTCACATTATCAAATATAAAATATGTCGCATTTTCCGCAAAATCAAGCCCTATAAAAAATTCATTATCATCGTATTTTATAATAATGCCTATCGATTCCGGCTCACTGTAATATGGGATTTTTTGCGTCTTTTCCTCGGTCTTTATAACCTCATTTTTATAAAACCCACAAAAAGCCGCTATAAAAATCAAAGAAATTAAAAGCGAACTGAAAAGACTTTTAAAATATAATTTCTTATTGTATGTCAAATTTATCACCATATAAGAGTTTGCCCCAAAAAGGAAAAAAACAGCACCTTTCGGAACGTAATCTTAAGGACAAATTGGTTTTGGAACAAAAATTCGCCCTATCACATTGCCTAAAACCTTGAAAGACAGAAAGTATTTCTGCGGTTTGTCGGCTTCGTGAGTAGAACAAATTTTTAGATTACAAAACTGCAAAGCACCTAAAAAA
>JAZNRN010000076.1:0-4278 GCA_045590775.1 Acutalibacteraceae bacterium | reverse complement strand
GCACCAAAAGCGAAATCCCACGCCTCGCTGTTAAAGCAGTTCTTGCACTTATGCCTGCAACCGCTTACAAAAAGCGAAACACGCACGCCCGGTCCGTTGGCAATATCAAATTTCTTTATTGTTGCGTAATTCACGCTGTATCATTCCTTAAAATAAGGGGAACTTTCGTTCCCCTTTTTCATATTAAAGATGTAAAACTCTTTCCTTGATTTCTTGTGTTCTGCCTTGATTCCAATACTGTGTACCGATATATCCACAGGTACGACGTGCAACGTTCATCTTATCCTGATCGGTATTTCCGCAGTTAGGACATTTCCAAACGAGCTTTCCGTCTTCATCCTCTTGAATTTCGATTTCACCGTCAAAACCGCAGTTGTGACAGAAGTCACTCTTTGTGTTAAGCTCGGCATACATAATATTTTCATAGATAAACTGCATTACTGAAAGCACAGCATCTATATTATTTTGCATATTAGGTACTTCCACGTAAGAAATCGCACCACCGGGAGACAATGCTTGGAATTTAGCTTCAAGTGCCAATTTTTCAAAAGCATCAATATCCTCAGTTACGTGAACGTGATAGCTGTTTGTGATGTAATTCTTATCTGTAACACCCTTAACAATGCCAAAACGCTTTTGCAAGCATTTTGCAAACTTGTAGGTTGTACTCTCAAGCGGTGTGCCATAAAGTGAATAATCAATGCACTCTGCAGCCTTCCACTTTGCAGTATATTCGTTAAGCTTTTTCATAATCTCAAGACCAAAAGCCTCGCCCTCAGGTTCGGTAAGCTTTTTGCCAATCATGCTGTAAACGCATTCCCAAAGACCAGCATAACCAAGTGATATTGTAGAATATCCGCCGTGGAGATACTTATCAATGGTTTCACCCTTGTTAAGACGCAAAAGTGCGCCATGTTGCCAAAGAATCGGTGCAGCATCAGATACAGTACCGGTAAGTCTTTCGTGGCGTGATTGAAGCGCTCTGTGACAAAGCTCCATACGCTTGTCAAAGATTTCCCAGAATTTATCCATATCCTTGTTTGCCGAAAGACCAATATCTACCAAGTTTACTGTTACAACGCCTTGGTTGAAACGACCGTAATACTTCGGTTTGCCATCTTCATCAACATAAGGAGTAAGGAAGCTTCTGCAACCCATACAAGTATAACAGTTGCCGTTACCATTTTTATCAATCTTGTTCTCAAGCATGATTTTTTCGGAAATATAATCGGGAACCATTCTCTTTGCGGTACATTTTGCCGAAAGCTCAGTCAAGTACCAATAAGGAGTACCCTCTTTGATATTATCCTCTTCCAAAACATAGATAAGCTTTGGGAAAGCAGGGGTAATCCAAACGCCCTTTTCATTTTTAACACCACGATAACGTTGGCGCAAAACTTCCTCAATAATCATAGCAAGGTCGTGCTTTTCCTGCTCATTCTTTGCTTCGTTAAGGTACATAAACACCGTAACAAAAGGAGCTTGACCATTAGTAGTCATCAAGGTTACAACCTGATACTGAATTGTTTGAACACCCTTGCGGATTTCATCCTTTAGTCGCTTTTCAGTAACTTCGCTGATTTTTTCCTCTGTAACATCGGGATTTACATCACGAAGCTCCTCCTCGACCTGCTTGTGAAGCTTTTTACGGCTTATATCAACAAAGGGAGCTAAATGTGTAAGGCTGATACTTTGACCGCCATACTGACAGGAAGCTACCTGTGCGATAATTTGTGTTGCAATATTACAAGCGGTAGAAAATGAATGGGGTTTTTCAATAAATGTACCGCTAATAACTGTACCGTTTTGAAGCATATCTTCAAGGTTTACAAGGTCACAGTTGTGCATATGCTGTGCAAAATAGTCGGCATCGTGGAAATGGATAAGGCCATTTTCGTGAGCTTCAACAATATCCGGCTCTAACAAAATACGCTTTGTAATATCCTTGCTAACCTCACCTGCCATATAGTCACGCTGAACGCTGTTGACAGTAGGATTTTTGTTAGAATTTTCCTGCTTTACTTCCTCATTATTACATTCAATAAGGCTTAAAATTTGTTCATCTGTTGTATTTGCCTTACGTACAAGAGCACGAGTGTAACGATAGGTTATGTAACGACGTGCAACATCAAATGCGCGTTGATTCATGATTTGGTCCTCGACCATATCTTGAATTTCTTCCACGCTTAAAGAGCGATTGATATTCGCCGCAGCACTTTCAACATCTTCAGCTATACGCTTAATCTGTACTTCACTCATACGTTGGCTGGGAACAACACTTTCGTTAGCTTTGGTAACAGCTACAACGATTTTTCTCGGGTCAAATTCAACCTCTGCCCCGCTTCTTTTAATGATTTTCATCGTTTTATCCCCCAAATATATGAATATTAGAAAATTCAACCCACAATATCTTGTGGGAGCATAAATTATTATACCACAACCATTTTAAAAATCAATAGCAAATATACAAAAGTTCCAAAATTTCAAAAGTTTGTGATTTTCGACAGTTTTTTCGCCTGATTTTTATGTGTTTAGCCGAATTTTTACAATATATATAGAAAAATTACAAAAACCACAACACAATATGTTGTGGTTTTTAATGTTTTACTAACTTTTTCGTTTTTTGTGAATAATTACATTTAAGAATATACCAATAATTGCTATTACAAACAGCCCTATTGAAATCCATTGTGAAGATGAAAGGCTGTTAAAAATACCTCTTATTTTATCGCCTCTAAAAAACTCTACAATAAAACGAACTACGGCATACATAAGTAAATATGAAAAAAGTAAATCGTACTTGTACCTGACTTTTTTAGAAAGATACAAAAGAACAAACATTATGCCGATGTTTAATATTCCCTCAAGTATTTGTGTAGGGAAATAACCCTGTGTGGGCGGCACACCTAAAACAGAATTAGGATAATAAACAGCTAACGGTCCGTCGTATTCCATACCATGACAGCAGCCTGCCAACAAGCAACCGACCCTGCCGACAGCATGAGCCAAAGGTATATACGGAATTATTATTTTTTCGGCGACAGCTACTTCTACCTTTAAAAGCTTAACCGTAATTATAGCTCCCAAAATTCCGCCGATAAGGCCTCCGTAAAAGACAAATCCTCCAAGCCCCGAAAAATCACCTTTTAAAATTTTTTGGATTAAAACAGGAATAGGAAAGGTCACAAGCATATAAAGTAATGTTGAACCGAAAACGCCGCCAAGTCCAACACCACCGCCTATAATTATTATATCATTAAAATCAAAATTAAAAGCTTTGGCTTTTTTTCTGGCTCCAATGACCGCAACCGCAACAGCGAGGACAAGCATTATTCCATAAGAGCCAAAGGTTTTTCCAAAAATAACTATATATGGATACATAAATTTAAAAATGGGCATAAATAATCCTACCGCTATTGCGGTAGGATTGATTTAACTTGATTAAAATAATCCAGCACTACCTGCAACAGAAGCAACACATGCAACACATGCGAGGTAAACAACTAAAACGATAGCTGTACCGATGATAGAAAGAACCAAACCGGCAGTAGCAACGCCCTTTTGACCCTTCTTTTTAGCTACAGCACCTAAAATAATACCTACGATACCAAGAACGATACCAACGATACCATTGATAAAGCAACCAATTACGATACTAGCAATACCTAATACTAAAGAAGCAACACCCATTATGTATATACCCTCCCCTCAAAAAATATTTTTGATGTAGTAATTATAACATATATTTCGCCCTTTGTCTATACTTTTATACATAGTTTTTTAACTTTTTGTTCATAATTTACCAAATTTATACGCAAATCTTGACTAAACTCAAATTTTAATCACAATATATTGTGTATTTATCACAAACAAAAAAGCATCTGCTTTAAGCAGATGCTAAGATTTCTTATTGCTCACACCCTGAAAACTGAACAAATATGCGAGAGTAGAGGACACGAAATAATAGGTTAAGCCCTCGGTCTATTAGTACAACCTAGCACACGTATCGCTACGCTTACACTTGTTGCCTATCAACCCGGTAGTCTTCCGGGGACCTTACTAGCTTATGCTATGGGAAATCTAATCTTGAGGTTGGCTTCACGCTTAGATGCTTTCAGCGTTTATCCAATCGGTACGTAGCTGCCCAGCTATGCCCTTGGCAGAACAACTGGTGCACCAGAGGTACATCCATCCCGGTCCTCTCGTACTAGGGACAGCTCCTCTCAAATTTCCTACGCCCACGACAGATAGGGACCGAACTGTCTCACGACGTTCTGA
>JAZNRN010000075.1:0-9431 GCA_045590775.1 Acutalibacteraceae bacterium | reverse complement strand
GAGTTACACCGATTACGGGCAATACTGAAGTGCACATACCAATGTTTATGACCGACTGAGCAAAAAGCATTGCAAAAATTCCTACACAAATGAATTTTCCCGCATCGTTTGTGCATAATCTTGCAACTCTTATAATTCTAAATGCTATAGCAGCTAAAAGAATTAAAACTGTAATACAACCCAAAAATCCAAGTTCTTCACCAATTGTAACAAATATGAAGTCATTGTGGCTTTCGGGTACTATTCCGCCCTGCGTCATTTCACCTTTTAAATAACCTTGACCAAAGGTGCCGCCACCGGCCAAAGCAAGCCTGCCACACCATTGTTGATAACCAATACCTTTAATATCAGCTTCGATGTTAAATATCGAAATAACACGTTCTCTTTGGTCCTCGTTCATAACGAAGAAGTAAACAAGTGGTGATGCAAGAAGTGCAGTAGTAAAAGCTAAAAGGAAATATTTCCAGGAAACACCCGCTGCCCACATCATTGAAATTACCATAACCGCAAAAACCAAAGCAGTACCGTCGTCACCCTGAAAATGAATTAAAACAATCGGAGCAGCACCATGCAGGCAAAGTGGAATTAAATATTTAAGCTTATTTATATTAGGCTTAATTTTGCGCAAATGGAAACTAAAGCTTAAAACAAAGCCGATTTTCAGAAGCTCGGCAGGCTGGAGGGTTGTAAAGCCTAAATTAAGCCAAGCTTTATCATCAGTACCCTCAGGCGCAATACCAACAAAAAACGTTAAAACAACCAAAAAAACAGAAACACTTAAAAATATGTACCACTTTTTCAGATACTTTTCATAATCAAAACAAGAAATAAATATAGCAGCGCCGATTCCCAAAAACATTGAAAGAGACTGAACGAGAAAAGGTCTTATATTTTCCATATGTGCAGTAGCAGAATATACAGACATACAGCCAAATGAGGTTGTCAAAAATACAAGTACGAGTAGAATTTTATCCGTTTCACGTATATAATCAGCAATTTTTGCCCATAAATTTCTCATTTAGTCCACCTCCAAAGCACAATATATAATCTATTATATTTTATTTTATATAAATATTCAAGTAATACTTTCATTTTTTAAATATTTATGCTATAATACATAATACAAAAATACAAAATAAAACATTTGGCGGTTATTATGATTGAATATATTTCAAAATCACCTGATGAAACAATTTTAATTGCCCAAAATTTTGCCAAAACACTTAAAGGCGGTGAGGTAATCGCTTTTAGAGGTGATCTGGGAGCGGGCAAAACTTGTTTCACAAGAGGTTTGGCAATTGGTTTGAATTATGTCGGCGATGTCACCTCTCCCACCTTTGCACTTATAAATGAATATTTAGGCGGCAAATTTGATATATATCATTTTGATATGTACCGCATTTCTTCTTGGGACGAGTTATACTCAAGCGGATATTTTGAATATTTGGAGCAAGGCGGTATTCTCGTTTTAGAGTGGAGCGAAAATATCGAAAACGCCTTGCCTGTTAACACTATTTATGTTGAGTTAGAATCAGTAGATGAGACCACACGGAAAATCACAATACATAAAAAAGAGGAAAATTTTGGTTTATGATAATTTTAAGCATTGAATGTTCTGCGCTTCCCTGCTCGGTAGCAATTTCCAAAAACAACAATATTATAGCGTCTGAATTCATAAATGAAAAGCTTACCCACTCTCAAACCCTAATGCCGATGATAGAATCAGTTTTAAAATCGGCAAACCTCTCTGTCTCTGATATTGATGGTTTTGCTTTGTCTCACGGTCCGGGTTCATTTACAGGTATCAGAATCGGAATTTCTGCTATTAAAGGATTGGCCCAACCAAATAAAAAGCCTTGTGTTGGTGTTTCAACCCTTCGTGCGATTGCTGAAAACTACAACGATACAGATGCGGTTATCTGCTCAGTGATGGATGCACGCTGTAACCAGGTATATAATGCAATTTTCAAATGTCATAATGGTCAAATTTCACGCCTTTGTGATGACAGAGCAATACTAAGCGAAGATTTGGCAAAAGAAATTGAACTGTCATACAAGGATGAAAATGTCATTATCGTTGGCGACGGTTCAGAGGTGTTTTTTCCGTTCGTTAAAGAATTTAAAAATGTACGGCTTTCTGATATAACAAAACGCTTTCAAAATGCTCTCGGTGTTATATTTGCTGCACAAAATAACTTTATTTCAGGTGACACTTTAAATCCAAATGACTTGCTACCTGTATATTTAAGACTGCCACAGGCAGAAAGAGAACTAAAATTAAAAAAGGAGCAAAAATTATGAAAATTGCAATTGGTTGCGACCACGGCGGATTTGAACATAAAAACGCAATTGCCGAGCATTTAAGGGAAAGAGGTTTTACTGTCAATGACTACGGCATTTTAGAGCTTCAGTCGGTTGACTACCCCGATATTGCCCTAAAGGTTTGTGACAACGTTGTTAACGGTAATAATGAGCTTGGCATTCTGGTTTGCGGTACAGGTATCGGTATGTCGATTGCCGCAAACAAGGTCAAGGGGATTCGTGCTGCCGCTTGCAGCGAGCATTTTTCCGCAAAATATACACGACTTCACAATGATTCAAACGTGCTTTGTCTCGGTGGCAGAGTTATTGGTGTTGGCACCGCTATTGAGCTTTGCGACCTTTTTGTCGATACAAAATTTGAAGGTGACAGACATCTTCGTCGTGTTAATAAAATAACAGACATTGAAAATAGATAAATTTAAGCCCTCTTAAATTAGAGGGCTTTTAATTTAAAAATAATTTGATATATAGTTTTCGGGAGCTTTATAAAAAGAAAGCTCCTTTTTTGTTTGTGGATGAAAAAAGGTTAATCGATATGACCAAAGACCGATTTTTGTAAAATCATCCTTTGCACCATATTTTTTATCGCCCGCAAGCGACATTTTGCGTGAAGAAAACTGAACACGAATTTGATGTGTTCTGCCCGTGAAAAGGCGTATTCTTACAAGTGAATATACCGAATCGGAAATTAAAAAATTCTTTATTAAGGTATATTCAAGCTTTGCTTTTTTTACTCCCTTTCTCTCATTTTTAACTACATAGGATTTTCCCTTTTTGCTATCCTTAAAAAGAAAATCCTCAAAAATTGCAGTATCATATTCAGGTTTAGAGTGAATAAGTGCAATGTATTCTTTAATAAATTTATTGTTTCTTATATCGTCACTTAAAACAGCTGCCGCTTCCTTTGTTTTAGCATAAACCATAACACCGGAAACATCTCTGTCAAGACGATGCAAGGGATATATATCACCATTTGTATGATTTTTAAGAAGCGAAATCATATTTTCTCTTCCCTTTTCATCTGCTTGAGACAAAACACCCAAAGGTTTTATAGGGATAATTATTGAGTCATCTTCAAATAAAATTTCAAGTTCTTTCATTATTCACCCCAATACTTTCTGTCAAGGCTTCTAAAGGAAATGGCAGTAAAGATATGAGATTTTTCGATGATATTGCTGCCCTCTAAATCAGCGGCAGTACGTGCAACCTTTAAAATTCGGTCATAAGCACGTGCTGACATACCAAGTCTTTCAAATGACATTTCCAAATATCTATTGGCTTCATCTGTCATTACACAGTACTTTTTAATCATCGGAGAAGTAAGTCTTGCGTTACAGGAAATATCCGTGCCCTTATATCGTTCACGCTGAATCATGCGAGCCTTATTTACACGTTCTCGTATTTGAGCAGAAGTTTCTTCTTTTCTGTCAGAATTTAACGCTTTATAGTCAACAGGCGGAACTTCGATGTGAATATCAAGTCTATCTAACATAGGTCCTGAAATCCTGCCGAGGTATCTTTTGACCGCATTTTGCGTACAACTGCAGGTCTTTGATGGATGACCGTAAAAACCGCAGGGGCATGGATTCATAGCGGCTACAAGCATAATTGAGCTTGGATATGTAAGCGAACCCGAAACACGTGAAATTGTAACGGTGCCATCCTCAAGCGGTTGACGCATTGCCTCCATAACATCACGTTTAAATTCGGGTAATTCATCCAAAAACAAAACACCGTTATGAGCAAGAGAAATTTCTCCGGGCTTTGGTATTGTACCACCGCCTGCAATCGCTGCCGACGATACGGTATGATGCGGTGAGCGAAAGGGTCTTCTGTAAATAAACGGGTTCTTTGAATTCAATAGTCCTGCTATTGAATGAATTTTTGTGGTTTCAATAGATTCTTCAAAAGTCATTTCGGGCAATATTCCGGGAAGTCTCTTTGCTAACATACTCTTTCCCGCACCGGGTGGTCCAACCATAAGTACGTTATGATGCCCTGCAGCAGCAATTTCAAGCGCTTTTTTAGCCGCAATTTGACCCTTTACATCGGCAAAATCGGGAAATGAGAATGAAGTAGCCGTAAAATTGTTTTTATATACTGCCGGAGTTAATAAACTATCACCTTTTAAATGAGACAACAACTCCTCGAGATTTTTTACACCGTAAACATCAATACCGTCAATAACTGCCGCTTCATTTGCATTATCAAAAGGCACAAAAATCTCTGTAAATCCGTTTTCCTTTGCAGTAATTGTCAAAGCCAAAACACCGTTTACACTTCTAATCATACCGTCAAGTGCAACTTCTCCAATGAATATAGAATTTGAAAATTCAGCTTTTAATTGAGAAAATGCTTTTAGAATTGCAAGTAAAACCGGTAAATCATAAAGAGAGCCCTCTTTTTTCTGGTCAGCAGGTGCCAAATTCACAGTAATTCTGCCAACAGGAAATTTATATCCGCAGTTCTTTATAGCTGCACGCACTCTATCTCTTGACTCTTTCACTGCAGCATCCGGAAGACCCACAATATCAAAAGCAGGCAGTCCGTTTGATACATCGGCTTCAATCTCAATCATATAGGAGTTAAGTCCAAAAATACCTATACCATTTACTCTTGAAAACAAAATTACTCACCCATCTTTTAAACAATTACATTTTTCGGATTTCCATCAAGAAATCCTTTCAAATTATCGGCAACCTGGTTTATAAGTCGCTTTCTCGTCTCCTGTGCCGACCAAGCCGAATGTGAAGTAATAATAATGTTTTTGGCATTCAAAAGCGGACAATTTTTATCCATTGGCTCAACACGTAAAACATCAACCGCCGCACCGGAAAGCTTGCCACTATTTAAAGCATCAGCTAATGCTTCCTCTACAACAGTGCCACCTCGTGAGGTATTGATAAAAAATGCACCATCTTTCATTTTAGCGAAAGTGTGACTGTTCATTAAATCAGCAGTTTCGGCAGTTAAGGGGCAATGTAAAGATACTACATCACTATTTTCAAGCAGAGTATCCAAATCGCAAAAAGTAACATCGCTATCTGTTTTAGGTGTTCTTGTATTGGCTAAAACACGCATACCAAGAGCCTTTGCAACATTAGCTACTGCTTTGCCAATGGTACCGTATCCAATAATACCGAGTGTTTTTCCTGATACCTCGCTTGAAGAAAACATCAAGGGTGAAAAAATATCCGCTGAAATCCAACCTCCCGATTTTACAAACGCATCATATTCTTTTACTTTAGTAAAGTGCATTAAGATATAGCAAATCACCTGCTGAACAACACCATTTGTAGAATAACCGGCGGCATTGCAAACACGTATTCCCTTTTCTTTAGCCAGAGCAATATCAATATTGTTATAGCCTGTCGCAAAGGTGCCAATATATTTTAAATTCTGTGCCTTGTCCATTACTTCTTTGTCAATTAAGGCTTTATTGCAAAGTACAATATCTGTATCAGTAATTTCTTTTAAAAGTTCGTCTCTTGTTATGTTTGAATAAACCACAACCAAATCTGCGAGTTGGTCAAATTCATCAATATTAGTGTCTCCTGCACGGGAGAGAGTTTCAAATTCAGTGATTAGTATTTTCATCTTTTGCAGTCACCTTTCGCTTTGTACCGTCAGGCTCAACAATATAAGTATTTTCAAGCTGTGATACAAGCGAAGCCTTGAATCCGTCAATATATTCCCGTCTTAAAATCTGTTGTTCTCTTAATTCTTCCTCTGTAAGACCAACGGTCTTTTTCTTGCGGGAGAGTTCGTTTATTCTATCAATTTTTTCTTGTGTCATATAATACTCCTAAACAGTAGATTTTTCCTTCAAATCTTCTATAGTTACCGCTTCCTTATGAGGAATTGGTTTCCACTCGACACGTGTGACTAAAGCAACAACGGTAGAAACAATAGCGATTACATCAAAAAGCGGAAACGTAATTGCAAACCAAAGCTTTTTGTGCCATTTCATTTTTATCATTCTTTTGCTTTCTAAAATAAAAACATAAATAGCGGTAAGAACTTTGAATAAATATCCCGAAAGAATAACTATTGCAAGATTTAGCAAAAGCGAAATTATATCGCTTTCATCACCTTTTGAGGTTGTTGGGAATATGTATTCCTTTGTTACATAGCTACCTGCCGACCACAAAATTAAATATTTTAAAGCAATGCTCACTAATTTCCAGCCTGTATTCCAAAAAACAGCCGGAAAAGTAATAGTTAAAATATCAAAGCTCATAAGTCGAAGCCTGATATTATTTATAAATCTTTTGCACCGTGTCGTTTCCTTAGGCACATCTCGATTTGCAGCTCCCCCTGTATAAAAAATATGCAAAAACAGCTTTCCGCCACATTCAAAAAGTGCCTGAATATGACCCTTTGCCCACCTGATACGCTGTCTCATTGCAATTTTAAAATCGATCGGCTGTTCATCATAAAAAATCGCTTCATTATTGTATGAAATTTTATAACCTTTAACGACCGCATCGGCACAAAAGGCACGGTCTTCGGTAAATGATGTATAATTCCAGCCGTCTTTTATAAGCTCCCATGAAAACAAAAAGCCTGTACCTTGGATACGTGTTGCCAAATGAAAGAGTGAGCGTGGTCTGTGTTCTGTGCGGACAGTGCGAAGCCAATGCAGTGAATAAGAAGCCGAAATCCAATTAGAATCAAAATTTTTACTATTTCGATAACTTGTTACAATTTTTTCACCCGCCGAAAATGATTCATTCATACGGGTTATGAAATCACTTTTTAAAAGATTGTCGGCATCAAAAATAAAGTATCCGTCAAAATAAGAAACATCGCCATAATCCTCTTTTATCTTTGAAACCAAAAATTGCAAAGCGAAGCCCTTTGTCTTGTGTTTACTGTCAAAACGTTCATACACACGTGCGCCGGCTTGCCTTGCAATTAAAGCAGTTTTATCCGTGCAGTTGTCAGCAACAACAAAAACAGTAACAAGCTCGCTTGGGTAATCCTGCTTTTTGATACTGTCTATCAAATTTCCGATTACAGTTTCCTCGTTTCTTGCAGCAATAAGCACGGCATATTTATTGAATTTTTGAGTAGTTTTGAATTTTCGAGTAGCAAAAATTCCTACAATTTCGTACAAATGAGAAAGCTTATAAGCATTGGAAAGTATAAAATATAAAGCATTTATTATTTTTAAAAGCAAATCAATAATAAGCATTATTATACTCCCTTAAATATATTATGCAATATTTTCTTCCTTTAAATCATCAATATTAACAGCCTCTCCGTGAGGAATCGGCTTCCACTCAACCTTGGTAAACAAAGCAATAACCATAGCAAGCTTTCCAATAAAGTCAAAAATTGGGAAAGTAATTGTGTACCATACCTTTTTATACCAAGACATTTTGATTATTCGTCTGTGTTCTATAATGAATACATAAGCCGCTGTCAACATACCGTTTACATAAGAATAAGCACTCCAATAAAGAGCACAAGCTGCAATCCAAAGATATTGTTCAAAAGCATTAGAAATGTGAATTTCAGTTACACCAAAAAGGTTAAGAACCTTTTCAAGAAAATCCGCCGCAAAGCCAATGCCATATTCTTTGCCGAAAGCAATTCCCAAAACTGCATATAAAGAATACTGCACAAACTTTTTAAAAACTGACCAAAGACCGTTAGGAAAAACGACTGTCAGCATATCGAAGCTCATAAAACGCAAACGAATATTATTGATAAAGCGCTTAAATTTCGTGGTATTTAGGGGAACATCCCTATTTGCAGCACCGCCTGTATAAAAGATGTGCAAAAATAACTTACCACCCGTTTCGACAAGTGCTTGCAAATGTCCCTTTGCCCAGCGTATTCTTTGTCGCATTGCGATTTTCATATCAAGTGGTTGCTCATCGTAGAATATAGCTTCATTATTATAGGAAATTTTGTATCCCTGTTCAACAGCATCGGCACAAAAAGCTCTGTCCTCGGTGAGAGATGTGTAATTCCATCCATTTCGTATAAGTTCCCACGAAAACAAAAAGCCTGTACCCTGAATACGTGTCGCCAAATGGAAGAGCGAACGGGCTCTGTGTTCATTTCTGACAGTGCGTAACCAATGTATTGAATAAGAAGCGGCAATCCAATTGGAATCAAAGTTTTTACTGCTTCTATAAGAAGTAATAATCTTTTCACCTGCAGAAAAAGACTCGTTCATTCGGGTTATATAATCACTTTTTAAAAGATTATCTGCATCAAACAGAAAATATCCGTCATAAACAGATACATCGCCGTAATCTTCCTTTATTCTTTGAACTAAAAATTGTAAAGCAAAGCCCTTTGTACGGTGCGCATCATCAAAGCGCTCATAGCATATAGCACCAAAATTTCTTGCGATTTCAGCAGTTTTATCAGTGCAGTTATCGGCAACAACAAAAATATCAACAAGCTCACTCGGATAATCCTGCTTTCTGATACTGTCAATTAAATTGCCTATAACCGCTTCTTCATTTCTTGCTGCAATTAAAACCGCATATTTATGAAATTTCGATGTTTTTTTAAATTTTCTTGTGGCAAAAATACCGGTAATCTTGAAAATATCTCGATACTTATAAGCATAGGTTAAAAAATTACCGATATATTTTATTACCTTTATAATAATATCAATGATTAGCATTTTAAAAACCTCAAACTAATTAAATCTCATTTCTACCTTCAAGTGCACGTGCCAAGGTGAATTCATCGGCATATTCGAGATCACTTCCGACAGGAATACCATAAGCCAAACGTGTAACCTTTATACCCATCGGCTTTACAAGTCTCGAAATATAACTTGCGGTTGCCTCTCCTTCAACAGTCGGATTGGTTGCCATAATAATTTCGGTAACTCGACCGTCTGAAAGTCGTGTCATCAATTCCTTAATACGCAGATTATCAGGTGTAATACCGTCAAGCGGAGAAATTACACCGTGTAGAACGTGATAAACACCGTTGAATTCTCTTGTACGCTCAAAAGCCATAACATCCTTAGGTTCTGCAACAACACAAATAACCGAACGGTCACGTTCGGCATTGTCACATATAGAGCAGGTTTCAAGGTCGGTAAAAGCTTGACAAACCTTGCAAAAATGTATTTT
>JAZNRN010000074.1:0-3781 GCA_045590775.1 Acutalibacteraceae bacterium | reverse complement strand
AAGCACCTAAAAAAGATAAATTTTTAGTGGGATAAAAGACGAAAAGACACGGTGATGCTGACGCATACCGTGTCTTTTTAACACATTAGACCGCAAAAATTTACTTTTTTAGGCATTTCGTCCTTAAGAGTACGTTCCGTTTTAATCTTCTTTTTCTTTATGCTTTTTTACAATTTTTCCGCTTTTGGCGTCGATGTCATATTCATATTCAAAGCCACCTGCTTCAAAATTGATTTCGTAATAATACACACCTTTTTCACGGTCCGACTCTATTTCATAGTCTCTGATTTGAGATTCCTTTACACCGGCATCAGAAAGTGCGATTTGCTTCGCCTTTGCTTTTGAAATAAATTCATCGGTTTGGGTTAAGGGAGTCTTGTCATCCACACCTTGTAAGTTTGTATTATTGCTCGGTGTGGTAGCGTTATCGCCCGTACCCTGTGAACTCTGGTTATCATCACTTGGGAGGGTATCGTTGTTTTCATCGGTTATTGGAGTGTTCGGCTCATTTTCGGTTGTGGGTTGTTTTGGATTTTCTACGATTTTTTCATTTTCACATCCCGCAAAAGCAAAAATAAATACTATTGCTAATAATAAACTCAATAATCTTTTCATAACATATCCTCCTTATAATTTGTTTTTGTTTTTTATCCTATTCTTCTGCGAAAGCGTCTTTTGAAAGTCCGCAAACGGGGCAAACCCAATCTTCAGGAACATTTTCCCAAGCAGTGCCGGGAGCTATACCATTGTCGGGGTCACCAATTTCAGGGTCATAAACATAACCACAAGGACATACATACTTTTTCATAATAAATTTCCTCCTTAAAGTGTGAGCGAAGGCGCAGAATATACTCTTGTTGCCAGCTCTTGATTTAAAAGATATAAACTCTTGGGGTCATCACCAAAAAGCTTATATTTATTTACCATTGCATCGGCATTTTCCTCCTCCTCGGCTTGCTCCTTTACAAACCAATCAAGGAACTACATGGTGCGGAAATCCTTAACCGAGTATGCGGCATCATAAATGTCGTGAATAAGACTTGTTACGTAACGCTCATGCTCGGCACCTGCTGCCAACGGGTCGGCAGGGCTATTAAATACCTTGTCAGGCTTATCAATAGCACCAAGCTCTACTTTTATTCCGTTTTGTTGCAAATATCTGATAAAGAGCATTGCGTGGTCACGCTCCTCCTGAGCCTGAATCGTGTACCAATTTCCAAAGCCATCTAAATCAAGGTCTATGTAATAGTTTGCCATATCCAAATATAAATATGCACTGTAAAATTCCTTATTTACCTGTTGTACTAACAAATCTATAACTTTTTTATCCATCTTAAAAACTCCTTTTGACAAAATGGACTTGGGGCTTTTGGCCTCAAGCCCGTTTGGGTTTTTTACTATTATATTAGAAGTATCTCTTTAAAAGACCTTCAAATGCCTTGCCGTGACGAGCCTCATCACGTGCCATTTCGTGAACGGTATCGTGAATTGCGTCAAGTCCTAATTCCTTAGCCATTTTTGCAAGCTCGAATTTACCGAGTGTTGCACCGTTTTCAGCATCAATTCTCATTTCGAGGTTTTTCTTTGTGCTGTCAGTTACAACCTCGCCCAAAAGCTCTGCAAATTTTGCTGCGTGCTCTGCTTCTTCGTAAGCTGCTTTTTCCCAATAAAGACCGATTTCGGGATAGCCTTCTCTATGTGCTACACGTGCCATTGCAAGATACATACCTACCTCACAGCATTCACCGTTGAAATTTTCACGAAGACCCTCGATGATTTTTTCGTCAACGCCCTGCGCCACACCTACAACGTGTTCAGCAGCCCAGTTTTTTTCGCCTGCTTGCTCTTGAAATTTAGATGCAGGGGCATTACAAATAGGGCATTTGTCAGGTGCGCTGTCGCCCTCGTGGGTATAACCGCAAATTAAACATACATACTTTTTCATAATAAATTTCCTCCAGAAAATAAATTTTAGTTTTGACACTTTCCGCACAGACCGGATAACACATAAACCGATGTTTCGGGGATAAAGCCTTCCGATATTGCAAGCGATGAAATCGGAGAATCATCAAAACGGACATCTTTAATATTCTGACAGCACTTGCATTTCAGGTGCAGGTGTGCCGAAACATCACCGTCGTAATGAGTAAAACCGTCACCGATGTCTATTGAAAGAATCAGCCCCGCCTTTGAAAGTGCGTCGAGATTTCGATAAACTGTACCAAGGCTTATATTTGGTAAAATTTTTCGGGTCTCGGCGTAAATCCAATTAGCAGTCGGATGTGTATCGGTCGAGCGCAGGACCTCTAAAATAGTGTCACGCTGTTTTGACCTGTTTTTCAAGTTAATCACTCCAAATCAGTAATGATTACTATTTTATTCTACCGATTTTTTTCGTTTTGTCAATAGTTTTTTGAAAAATTTTTAAATTTTTTATTTTTTCGGGCGAGCACACAGGCATCGCCCCTACAAAGATATTTTTTACTTTACAAGATTATTTTTAAATGATATAATGACTATACCACACATTTTAATATGTCCAATTAAAGGGAATACTATCGGTAAAAATGTATTCTCTCACCTTTGATTGGGCAAAATGTGTGGTAACATTGAGAGATGCGTTTTTCGGTGCGTTTCTTAATGGAGCGCACTTTTTTATTTTTAGGAGTAAAAGTATGTCACTCGAAATAAACCAACGAGTAAAAACAGAACAAATCAGAAAAGGCTACACACAAGAAAAAATGGCTTTTGCCTTAAATCTTAAAGAAACTACCTATTCGCAAATGGAGCGAACAGGTAAAATCGGAGCCGAAACGCTTATAGAAATTGCTGATGTATTAAATGTTGATATTCTCGATTTATTATACGGCAATTACCTGCCCTCGCAACAAAGCGAGGAAGCGGGCGAGTACACCACACAAGAAAAAAGTATAATCACGATAATCAGAAACCTTGCGGTAAAAGACCGAAATGATGTTATAAAATATGTAGAACTCAAATACAAGGCACAAAAAAACAGGTGATTTTTTATCACCTGTTTTTTCAATTTATGAATTGTATCCTAGCTCGAAGGCTTTTTTGTTCATCTCAACAAATTTTGGGGCGACTGTTTTTTCGATAGCCTTAATCCAATTTTCTTTTGGAATATCAAAATATTTTGCAGCTCTGCCCATAAGGACTATATTTACCGCTTTTGAGGAACCGGCTTCAATAGCGGGTGTAAGCGCATCAAAATCTTCAACATTAGCACCCTTTGCTTTTAATTCCTCTAAAACATTTTCGGGATATTCTGCTGCACCTATAATTACGGGCATTGGGTCAATTTGCTGTGTATTTACAATAATTCTGCCATCTTTTTTAAGAAAAGGAGCATAACGTGCCGCCTCTAACTTTTCGAAAGAGATAATCACATCGGCTTCGCCCTCCGTCACAATAGGCGAATAAACCTTTTCGCCAAAGCGAACATAGGTCACAACCGAGCCTCCACGCTGACTCATACCGTGAACCTCACTAACCTTTACATCAAAGCCCTCATCAACGAGCAGTCTGCCTAAAAGCTTTGAAGCTAAAAGACTTCCCTGACCGCCAACTCCGACTATCATAATACTTTTTGTATTCATATTTATTCTCCTATCGCCTGGAATGCACAAAGTTGTTCACAAACACCGCAACCTACACAAAGCGTTGCATCTATTCGTGCCTTGCCGTCCTTCATACTAATAGCAGGGCAACCAAGTGTCATACATTTTTTGCAAGACTTGCATTTATCATTATCAACAAC
>JAZNRN010000073.1:0-35506 GCA_045590775.1 Acutalibacteraceae bacterium | reverse complement strand
TGCCGGTTCGTGGTAAAATTTTAAACTGCTTAAAGGCAGATTACGAAAAAGTATTCAAAAGTGAAATCATCACAAATCTTATAAAGGTGCTCGGTTGCGGTGTTGAGGTCAAGTCAAAGGCAAAGGGTCTTACCACCTTTAATCTTGATGACCTTCGTTGGAACAAGGTTATAATCTGTACTGATGCCGATGTCGATGGTTTCCATATAAGAACACTTATTCTCACGATGATTTACCGACTTATGCCGACACTTATTAAAGAGGGCAAGATTTATATTGCTGAAACACCGCTTTATGAAATCGGTACAAAGGAAATGACCTATTTTGCCTATGATGAAAAAGAAAAAGCAGAAATTCTTGAAAAAATCGGAAATTCAAAATATACGATTCAGCGCTCAAAGGGACTTGGCGAAAACCAACCTGATATGATGAACCTTACCACGATGAATCCTGAAACCAGACGTCTTATTAAGGTTATGCCGCAGGATGCCGAAAGGACAAGTCAAATGTTTGATTTGCTTTTAGGTGATGACTTAGCAGGCAGAAAAGATTTTATATCCGAAAACGGATATATTTATCTTGATGATGCAGATATTAGTTAATTTATAAATTATAAGGAGAGAATTATGGCTCCGAGAAAGAAAACAAATGAACAAAAGAAGAATAAAACTCCAAATATAAACGCCTATATTGCGGGAGCGGGACTAACGGTTGAGCAACCGATTACCGAAACACTTGAAACTAACTTTATGCCATATGCCATGAGTGTTATTGTTTCTCGTGCTATCCCGGAAATTGACGGCTTTAAGCCTTCTCATAGAAAGCTTTTATACACGATGTATTTGATGGGACTTTTAAACGGAAACACCATTAAGTCGGCGAACATAGTTGGTCGCACAATGCAGCTTAACCCTCACGGTGATGCTGCAATTTACGAAACAATGGTGCGATTGTCTGAAGGCTATCAAGCGCTTTTGCACCCTTATGTTGCTTCAAAGGGCTCTTTCGGTAAAGCTTATTCTCGTGATATGGCTTATGCCGCTTCACGTTATACCGAAGCAAAGCTCTCTCCAATAGCGGCAGAGCTTTTTGCTGATATTGACAAGGATACTGTAGATTTTGTGGATAACTATGATGCCACAATGAAAGAGCCAACGCTTTTTCCCGTAACCTTTCCGTCGGTGCTTGTAAATGCCAATACGGGTATTGCAGCAGGTATGGCAAGCTCGATTTGCCCCTTTAATTTAAAGGAGGTTTGCGAAACTACTATTGCCTACATCAAGGACAATGACATAAATGTAGCCGACACCCTTTTAGCGCCCGATTTTCCCATTGGTGGCAAGCTTTTGTATGACAGAGCTACAATAGAAAAAATTTATGAAACGGGTAGAGGCGGTTTTAAGATTCGTGGTGTTTATACCTATGATAAATCACAAAACTGTATCGATATTACAGAAATTCCGCCAACAACTACGGCAGAGGCTATAATCGAAAAGGTTATAGAGCTTGCTCGTCTTAAAAAGATTACCGAAATCAACGATATTCGTGATGAAACCGATTTGGGCGGTTTAAAAATTACTATCGACTTAAAACGTGGTGTTGACCCTGATAAGCTTATGAAAAAGATTATCAAGATGACACCTTTTGAGGATAGCTTTTCTTGTAATTTTAATATTCTTATTGCAGGCTCACCTCGTGTACTCGGCGTAAAAGAAATCATTTCCGAATGGGTGGCTTTTCGTGAGGAATGTGTGCGTCGCCGTGTTTATTTCCGCCTTTGTAAAGCAAAGGACAGACTACACCTTTTAAAAGGTCTTGAAAAAATACTACTTGATATTGATAAAGCTATAAAAATTGTCCGTGAAACCGACGAGGAATCACAGGTAGTACCAAACCTTATGATTGGTTTTGGAATTGATGAAATACAGGCTGAATATGTAGCTGAAATCAAGCTGCGCCATTTAAACCGTGAGTATATCTTAAAGAGAACAAAGGATATAGAATCTCTAATGGCTGAAATTGATGATTTAGAAAGCACCTTGAAATCAAAAACAAAGGTTTTAAAGATTATTATCAAAGAGCTTGAAGAGGTTATAAAGAAATACGGTAAGGACAGATGCACCGAAATTATTTCGGCACAGGATGAAGCAGGTGACGACATCGAGGTTGAGGTTGACAATTCGCCTGTCACCTTGTTCTTTACGAAGGACGGATACTTCAAAAAGATTACTCCGCAGTCTTTACGTATGAGCGGTGAGCAAAAGCTAAAAGAGGGCGATGAGATTACACAAATTATCGAATCAACCAATGCTCATGATCTTCTCTTTTTCTCAAGCAAGCAACAGGTTTACAAATCAAAAACCTCCGAGTTTGCTGATGGCAAGGCAAGCCTTATGGGTGACTATATTCCCTCAAAGCTTGAATTTGAGGAAGCTGAAAATGCAATTTATATGGTTCACACAACCGACTACAAGGGCTTTATGGTGTTTGTCTTTGATAACGGTAGAGTTGCCAAGGTTCCAATGAGCTCTTATGAAACAAAAACAAACCGCAAAAAGCTTATCAAGGCGTATAGCGAAAAGTTTACACTCCATACTATTTTCTATATGGAAAATGATGGTGAAATACTTCTTAAATCAACAAACGGTAGAATGCTTATCGTAAATACTGCATCTGTTCCCGCAAAAGCAACAAAGGATAACGGTGGCATTGCGGTTATGACACAGAAAAAAGGTCAGCGTATTTTAGAGGCCACACTTTATACAAAGGGAGATTTAGATTCAGACCATCGTTATCGAACAAGAAATTTACCGGCTGCAGGAAGTAAGAAGCCTACAAATACTGCTGAACAAGCGAAAATGGAAATTTAATTCGTAATGCGTAATGCGTAATTAAACATACGCATTAAATCAAAATTTTCTTGACTTATATTACTTATAATATATAATAATTAAAGCGAAGACTGCCTTTTAAATAGACGGCATTATATCGCATGTTTCAAAAACTACTCAATACGCCGTTTTAAAAGACAGTCCGTTAAGTCGGATTTTGCAAACGCTTTTTGTTCCGACAGTAATATAATGTGTATCTTATGATTTTTTATTAAATGTATTTTTTTCCAAAAGGGGAAGTGACAAAATGGCAAAGGAATTAGCCAAACAATATGACCCAAAAGACGTTGAGGACAGAATTTATAAGCAATGGCTTGACGGTAAATATTTTCACGCAAAATGCGATATGGATAAGGAAACTTACACAATAGTTATTCCGCCACCCAACATCACAGGTCAGCTTCATATGGGACACGCTCTTGACAATACCTTGCAGGATATTTTAATCCGTTTCAAACGTATGCAGGGCTTTGATACCTTGTGGCTTCCCGGTACTGACCATGCGTCAATAGCAACTGAAGCTAAAATTGTTGAAAAAATGAAGGAAGAAGGCGTTACAAAGGCTGACATCGGCCGTGACGGCTTTTTAGAGCGTGCTTGGGACTGGAAAAAGCAATACGGTGGCAGAATTATTGAACAGCTTAAAAAGCTTGGTTCTTCTTGCGACTGGGACAGAGAGCGCTTTACTCTTGATGAGGGTTGTAATAAGGCTGTAAATGAAGTGTTTGTTCGCCTTTACGAAAAAGGGCTCATTTATAGAGGTGAGCGTATCATCAACTGGTGTCCTCACTGTAAGACCTCTATTTCCGATGCCGAGGTTGAGTATGAGGAGCAAGCAGGTCATTTTTGGCATTTGCGTTATCCTTTTAAGGACGGCAGCGGTTATTTAGAGCTTGCAACCACTCGTCCCGAGACCTTACTTGGCGATACTGCTGTTGCGGTAAACCCTAATGATGAAAGATATAAGGATATGGTTGGCAAAACTTTAATTTTGCCCCTTGTCCATCGTGAAATCCCTGTTGTTGCCGATGACTATGTTGAAATGGATTTTGGTACCGGTGTTGTTAAAATTACACCTGCACACGACCCTAACGACTTTGAGGTAGGTCTTCGTCATAACTTGCCTGTTATAAACGTATTGACTGACGATGCTCACATCGTCGGCGATTACGAAAAATATGCAGGTATGGACAGATACGAGGCTCGTAAGGCAATAGTGGCTGATTTGAAGGCAGAGGGTGCTCTCGTTAAGGTAGAGGACTACACCCACAATGTTGGTACTTGCTATCGTTGCGGTTCTACTGTTGAGCCCAAGGTTTCAAAGCAATGGTTTGTTTCGATGAAGCCTTTGGCAACTCCTGCTATTGATGCGGTTAAAAAGGGTGAAACAAAATTTGTTCCCCAAAGATTTGAAAAGGTATATTTCCATTGGCTCGAAAATATTAAGGATTGGTGTATTTCTCGTCAGCTTTGGTGGGGACACAGAATTCCCGCTTGGTATTGTGAGGAGTGCGGTGAAATCACCGTTTCCAAAACCACTCCCGACAAGTGCTCAAAGTGTGGCAGCACAAAATTGGTTCAAGACCCCGACACACTCGACACCTGGTTCTCATCTGCTTTGTGGCCTTTTTCAACTCTCGGTTGGCCCGATGAAACAGAGGATTTAAAGCACTATTACCCGACAAACACCTTGGTTACAGGCTATGATATTATTCCTTTCTGGGTAATGCGTATGATGTTCTCAGGAATTGAGCAAACAGGCGAGGTGCCGTTTAATACTGTACTTATTCACGGTCTTGTTCGTGACCCACAGGGCAGAAAGATGTCAAAATCTCTCGGCAACGGTGTTGACCCGCTTGAAGTAATTAGCGAATACGGTGCCGATGCGCTCAGATTCTCTCTTGCTACCGGTAATAGCCCCGGAAACGATATGCGTTATATTCCCGAAAGAGTAGAGGCTAGCCGAAACTTTGCCAACAAGATTTGGAATGCAGCAAGATTTATTCTTATGAATCTTGAAAGTGATGAGGTTTTACCGCTTAATATTGATGATTTGGCACTTGAAGATAAATGGATTTTGTCAAAGTATAATAATTTGGTTGCCGATGTCACCGAAAATCTTGACAAATTTGAATTAGGTCTTGCTGTGCAAAAGCTTTATGACTTTATTTGGGATATATTCTGTGACTGGTATATCGAAATTTGCAAATCTCGTTTAAATGGCGAGGATAAGGCGGCTGCCGATACTGCAAGAAGTGTACTTATATATGTATTTACAAATACATTAGCACTCCTTCATCCTTTTATGCCCTTCATCACAGAGGAAATTTGGCAGTCAATGCCACATAAGGGCGAGGCGCTTATGATAACCGAGTGGCCTACATTTAAGGACGAATTCAAGTTCACAAATGAAGAGAGCGATTTTGAAAAGATTATGGCGGTAATTCGTGCCATAAGAAATCGCAGAGCCGAAATGAACGTTCCGCCCTCACGAAAAGCAAAGGTACAAATCGTATCTGATGATAACGAAACCTTTAAAAAGGGTGAGGCATATATTTCAAGGCTTGGTTTCGCTTCAAGTGTTGAAACAGGCGACAGCTTTGAAAGCGAGGGCGCTGTACGTATCATTACTGATAGCGCTACCGTTTATATGCCAATGAACGAGCTTGTTGATTTCACTGCCGAGCTTGAGCGTTTAAAGAAAGAACTCAAAAAGGCAGAGGTTGATAAGGAATTTTTTGAAAAGAAGCTTAATAATCAGGGCTTTTTGGCAAAGGCGCCTGCCTCACTTGTGGAGCAACAAAAGCAAAGTCTTGGCAAAGTGCTTGAAAAAATCAAGATGATTGAGGACAGTATCGCCGAGATCGAAAGTAAATAAAAACTATAATTTCCGCCGAGAGTAATCTCGGCGGATTTTTAACATATATATAACGTATATATTTAAAAGTTGGTTTGTAGGGGAGGGTCTCTGCGCCCTCCCGAAATACAATTACGATGTAATTTTCTCTCCCTCAGTTTCGCTAACGCTCAACAGCTCCCTCGTCAGAGGGAGCCGGATTACGAATGCCTGAAAAAATATGGTGTAATTTTAAATTCCAAATTAAATATATATTTTAGGGGAGGGTCTTTGCACCCTCCCCTAAAAAAGCACAAAAAAGAGAGGGCAGACAAGACCCTCTCTTTTGGTATAAAATTTGTTGATTATGCATTACTGATCCTGCGCTTTGCTGATTTCACAACCTTTAAACGTCTGCGACGAAGCTTGGCAATAAGATTTTTTTCAAACGCAATAAATTTGTCCTCGTGGAAAAAGCACCAAACGAGACCGAATATTAAAAATAATTCAAAAATAGTTTGTAAAATGTGTAGTGTTGACATAGTTTTTAACCTCCCGAACATCTGTTCGTTAATCATATTATAACGAACATTTTTTGTTTTGTCAAGTGTTTTTTTAAAATTTTCTAAATTTATTCTAACAAACCATTTGTCCTATAAAAAGTACAACAAACACATTCAGTATCACATATTTATATATATAGGCAACGACCTGCGTGTCGTTCCGCAAAAAATATTGAAAGAAAACATAATTTATGATAGGATATTTTCGGTGATTATATTGGAAAAACCGAACCGCAAGAAAAACAGATTACAAAATTTTGATTATGAAAGCAACGGGTGTTATTTTGTAACATTATGTACACAAAACCGTCAATTATTATTTGAAATCGAATCATATAATGTAGGGAACGACCTGCGTGTCGTTCCGCCTATGCAAAATCAGATTATACATAAATGGATAAGCGAATCTGAAAACAAATTCAACAACATACAAATAGATAAATATGTTATTATGCCGGATCATTTGCATTTAATTGTAAATATTACGGAACGACACACAGGTCGTTCCCTACAAGATTTAATGCGTTTTTTTAAAACAATGACAACAAATGAATATATTAAAAACGTAAAAAGTGGCAATATTCCTCCTTTTCAAAATAAGTTATGGCAAAAATCATACTATGACCATATTATACGTAATCAAGAGGACTACAACGATACATGGGAATACATTGAAAACAATCCTTTGAATTGGAAAATCAAACACAACAAAATTCAAGATGATTGATATTATATATGTAGGTAACGACCTGCGTGTCGTTCCGCAAAAAAAGCATAAAACAAACAGGATGATGTGGGCATCATCCCCTACATATATAAATACACCGTTCCGAATTACGAATTACGCATTACAAATTTCACATTCCTGACGTTGTTTTCGGGGTTTTGTACAAACTGCCACAAAAACCCGATTTTTTTTTTACACCAAATTAAAGAAAACCGAAAAAAATAGACTTGCTTTTTTTGAAATGTGATGATATAATACGAAATAGATATAAGGCATAGTTGCCTTTGGGTGAGAGGAACAGTGTCTTATTCAGCAATTTTTAATTGCAAAAAAATATTGGCTTTTCACAGCCGGATAGGAGAAAATTCCAATGAAAACAAGATTTTCCAAGAAATTTTTAGCTTGCGTTTTGAGTGTATGCATGATACTCACTGTATGTGCTGGTGCTCTTACTGTAAGCGCTGCTGTTGCCGGAACTGCTACAATCGGCACTGCTGAAATCGCAACCACAGACACACAGGCTGTAGTTCCTGTAACCCTTACTGCTGATGCAGCTATCGGCGGTGCTGATTTGTTCATCACTGTTCCCGCTGATGCAGACATTACAGTTGTTGACATCAAAACTGCCGGTTATGACCTTACATATGCTTCCGGTACAGAAGATGTAACCGCTACTGCAGGTACTGCTGCTACTGCTACCGTTAACGAAACTGACGGTGTTGCACAGTTTGTACTTTTAGGTAACGGTGAATTTGATGCTGTTGCTACTACTGTTGAAATCGAGCTTACCTTCACAGGTACTTTCGCTGAAGGCACACATGCTGTTGCTTTTGCTGACGGCACATTACTCGGTACAGCCGGTGATGAAACTGCTATCAATGCAGCACTCACAAACGGTGCTATTGTTGCTACTGTTGCTCATACACATAATTATGTAGCTGTTGTAACTCCTCCTACATGTACAGAAGATGGTTACACAACCTATACTTGTGATTGTAACGATACATATACCGAAGCTGGTGAACCTGCTACAGGTCACGCTTATGGCAAACCCGTTGACAATGGTGACGGTACACATACCGCTACTTGCGCTAACGATCCTGCTCATACAGTAACTAACGTTCACAGTTATGTTGACGGTACTTGCGAATGTGATGCTAAAGAGCCTGTAAGCGGACCTGTTGTTGATCCAAGTTTAGTATTCCAAGGCGCTTCACTTGGTATTGGTGACAACTCTTTGGAAATGACTTTCCGTATCAGAAAAACAGTCTTAGAATTATATAATGAAGTTAAAGTAGTAATCATTCCACAAAAATATGATGCTTCTTTAAATTTGATTGATCCTCCTGTTGAAAAGGTAATTGGTTCTGCTGAACTCGAAAACGCTAACACATCTGGTAGTATTAAAAAATACGTATATACAGACTTTGAACTTTATGAACTTGGACTCAACTTCGACTATATGTTGAGAGCTTACGATGAAAACGGAAACCTTGTAGCGCAGTCTGAAGTGTATGGAACTTCTGCTGCTGAGTTCTTGAAGTCCCTTTATACAACAACTTCATCTGAAACAATGAAGACATTGATTACCGATACATTAATCGTTGGTGAAGAAGCTATTAAAAGAATGAAAGCAACTTATCCGAACGCAAGTATCGCAAATGCTGCTTCCGTGATTGAAGGATTTGATACTTCAAAAGCAACTGCATCTGTAGGCACACCTAATTCGATTGACGAAATCGATTGTAAGGATGAAGAATATACATTTGGTGGTGCGACCGCTACATATCCGCACGCTCTCAGAAGATCTGCTGCTGTAGGTAAAGCTCCGTATCTTTCATATCGTATCTATAATAAGGGCGGCACAGCTTTAGATATAAGCAAGTTGTCTGTTAGAGTTTCTTTTGACAAGTATGATGGAACTCAATTTAATCAGACATTCACAAGTGCAGATGGTGTTATCACACATACAGGCACAGGTAACTGGACAAATGTTACTTTAAGCTGCATTCCAATGCCTGATAGTAACAAAGATATTACTATTGAAATTTCTTATGATGGTGATATTAAGACAGTTATGACATATAGTATTGAAACTTATCTTAATTCTGTTTCACAGGATTCTGATCTTTATGATTTAGCTGTTGCGCTTATTAAATTAGGTGTTGGTTTTAGAAATCAAAAAGCTTCTTCATAATAATTTAAAATTTTCTAATAATTTAAATTTATCATATAAATTTAAAAATGGTGGTGAAATTTAATGAAAGCTTTCTTAGAAGTAGTTGAATTAAAGGACGATATCATTACTACATCTGGCAACACATGTGATGCCGATGCATGTAATGGTTGCGACTATGGTTGTCCTGGTGACTTCGACCAATTGGATGGTAACTACGAAGAATAATTTTCTTCAGAAAGCCCCCTTTAAAAGGGGGCTTTCGTTATAATTAATGTTTTTGGAGACATATATGAAACAAATTTATGAGCAAACAAATATTGTTAAAAAAATGTTATCAAACCAGCAAATAGATAATTGTAAAAAATATCGAAAATTTTTTTATGTTGAAGAATGTCATGTAGATGAAGGGGTTCTGCTTTTAAATACTATAACGTATGGACTTGTCTTTTTAAGCACGGATGAGTATGATTCATTAAATAATCTCGATTTAAATGATCCAACTGTACGTTTCCTCATCGAACAATATTTTTTAGTTCCTGAAAACTTTGATGATAAAAAATTAGCTTCACAAATTATAAATACACGCCTGCAAATTCAGAATACATATAGGAGAGTACCTTTGAATTCATTTGTTATTCTTCCTACAACAGGGTGTAATGCACGTTGTTTTTATTGTTTTGAAAAAGGTGCAAAAATCTCCAATATGACTGAGCAAACTGCACACGACGTTGCAGATTTCATTAAAAGAAAAGGCGATAAAATTATTAACGTAACTTGGTTCGGTGGAGAACCGCTAATTAACCAAAAAGCGATTGATATAATTTGCACCGACTTAAAGAAATTCGATATTAAATGTAATTCAAGAATAATCACTAACGGTTATTTGCTTGATGAAGCAACCATAAATAAAGCCATAGATTTATGGAATCTTAAAAAAGTTCAAATCACACTTGATGGAACCGAAGAGGTTTACAACAATGTTAAAAATTATGTTTATAAAGATGTAAGCAGTCCCTTTAAAAAGGTTTTAAATAATATAGAAAGTGCATTGAGGACGGATCTAAAGGTTAGCATTCGATTAAATATGGATGAGCATAACGTAGAGGACCTTTTTCAATTGTCAAAATTACTTATTGATAAATTTGGCAAATATGATAATTGTCATATTTATGTTGTTCGCTTGTTTGAAGAAACTTCTCTTGAAATTAAGAACAGAAAACCCGAAGATCGACACAAATTTATTAAGCGTTCTAATGAGTTACAACGCTTTATTGATTCAAATATGCCACCTGTTGTCATGGGTAAATTAGAAAAATCTTATCCTGTTCCTAATCAATGTATGGCTTGTAACGATGCGGCAGTTTTGATTGTGCCGGATGGGCATTTAGGTAAATGTGAGCATTATGTTGATAGGGATTTTTATGGTAGCATTTATAGCGATAAAATCGATTTAAAAACTATTGCAAGATATAAAGAGAGAGCAGTTGTTTCTCCAAATTGCGTTGATTGTAAATATATGTCATTATGTCAACCGCTCAAGTGTTGTTCGGGAGTTCCAAATCATTGTGATGAAGTTGACAAGAAAAATACTATTAATCGCCTTCGTTCAAATATGAAAAATGTTTACGCTAAATTTTTAGAGGTTCAGGGCAAAAGTTAGCCCCTCTTTCTATTGTTTCGGGTGGTATTGTGAATATAGTTAAATGTAAAATTGCAGATTTTGATGTTTCTTTTGAAAGCGATATGCAGAAATATCATAAATTTTTGCAAGGTTATTTATATAACTTTGATGTTGCGGATATGGTATTAAAAGTTTCCGATGATGAAATTGTTTATGAAACAAATTTTGTACAAGAAAAAGAATTGAAAGAACATCCTGCTTTTTTCAAAAGATTTGCATTATTTCGTAAGTTTGCAGAGCAAATACCAAATTTTAACGCCGTTGTACTTCATTCTGCTTGCTTTGATGTTGACGGTGTTGGTGTTGCTTTTGCGGCACATTCGGGCACAGGTAAAACTACGCATATGAATTTGTGGCAAGAGCTTTTGGGAGAAAAAATGGTGGTTGTAAATGGAGATAAACCGATTGTTCGTTTTTTTGATGATGAACCTGAGGTACCATATGCCTACGGCACACCATGGAATGGTAAAGAACGTTTAGGGTGTAATATGAGAACACCGCTCAAGCATATTTGTTTTATTGAGAGAAGTGAAACTAATTATGTTGAGCAAATAAAAGAAGCAGACGCAATTGAGCGCATGCTTAACCAGGTGTATATGCCAAAAGACCCGGTTGCCATGGCAAAAACATTTGAGCTTATGAATAAGCTCTTGAAAAGCTGTAAATTATGGAAAATACATTGCAACATGGAACCAGAGGCAGCGAAAGTGGCATATAACGCAATATTTGATACAAAATAAAACGTTATAAATCACATTGTAGGGGCGACCAATGGTCGCCCATTTTTTGTTGCATTTTTTACGGAACGGCACGCAGGTCGTTCCCTACAGATATATAATGGGTAATTTCAAATCATATGCAACCAAAAACCATAAATTACAGTATTTTGTAATTCAATTGCCAAATAATGTCAATTATTTTAGTAAAAACCAAAAATTACGTTATAAATTATAAATAATTGACAATTTTTAACATTTTTCAACAAATTTTGCTATTGAAAAGAAATGGTCATTATGATAAAATAAATGTGTGTTTGCATAACTATTTTGTGTAACAATTTGTTACACCGTTTATACAATGCAAAATTTGTAATTTGGAATTACAATCCCACTGTCTATTTTGCGGAACGACACACAGGTTGTTCCCTACTATATAAAAATTTCCCTTTAGGCAAGTCAGGCATAATATATACAACAATATAATCGGCGGTGAAATCATGCCCGATAAATTTTCAACCCGCAAACAAATGCGTTTGCAAAATTTTGATTACACCCAAAACGGATATTATTTTATTACAATATGTACATATCATAAAAAATGTATATTATGTGATATTGTAGGGGACGATGCCCACATCGTCCCGAAACCATACGGCATTATTGTAGATAAATATATAAAAAATATTCACGGTATCGATAAATATGTCATCATGCCAAATCATATTCATTTAATTATAAAAAATGATAATGGGACGATGTGGGCATCGTCCCATACAACGCAATCAATTTCACAGAAAATTAAATCGTTTAAAATTTTGGTGACAAAGGAAATCGGAAAACCAATTTTTCAACGCTCTTTCCACGATCATATAATACGTGGGGATGACGATTATTTGGAAATTTGGAATTACATCGACACAAACCCATTAAAATGGGTGACGGATAAATATTATGAATAATTTGTAATGCGTAATTAGAATCCCACCGTTTTTTGCGGAACGACACACAGGTCGTTCCCTACAATATATAATTTCTTCCTTTAGGCAAGGGAGGCAGAAATGTGTAACACGAAATTAACGGTCTTTCTTTGAAAACACACACTTGACAAAAATTTTTAGGTTATATATAATAATACTATCTATATTAAGGAGAATTTTTATGAAACTCAAATATGATTTTTTATTAAGTGAAGTTGCTGACAAATTTGTTGCTGTGCCCATAGGTGACGATGCTGAAAATTTTGGTAGTTTACTTAAAACTAACGATATCGGTGCATACATATTAAATATGTTAAAAAACGATGTCACCGAAGAGGATATTGTTATCTCTATGGTAAGAGATTATCCCGATGATACTGAAGAAGAAATTCGTGAAGTTGTTTCAAGCTTTATTGCCGATTTGAAAGAAAATGATTTATTACTTTGATTTGCAAAGCCACAGTTTTCTGTGGTTTTGTTTTAGTTGTGATTTTTTAAAAGTATAAAAACAGGGGAAATATATATGTCTGATTTTTCGAAAATAACTGAAAAGTCACGCCAAAATGTAGAAATGGTAAAGGCGCAAATGGCACAAAAAGGCTATTATAGTGATCGCATAAACGGTGTTAGCATGCGCCCTTTATTTCGGAATTTAAAGGATTATGTCGTAGTTGTCCCGGTTGAGCGTGAGCTTAAAAGACACGATGTTGTGCTATATATGCGGGATAATTACGACCGTTTACCTCTTCACCGCATTTTGCAGGTGCGAGAAAACGATTACATAATTCGTGGAGACAATACATACAATCTTGAATACGTACCGAAAGATTATGTTATTGGCATTTTAAAGGAATTTTACCGAAACGGTAAACATATCGAATGCGAAACAAGCAAGAAATACAAGATATATGTTTTTTATATTTCCCATACCTATTGGTTGCGTTTCAGTATTAGAAAAGTTCGCACTACTTTAGGAAGGATTAAAAGAAAAGTTTTTAAAGGTGATCCACATGCAAAAAAAGATTGAAAATTTAGGTATTATGATTGACTGCTCACGCAATGCGGTGAGGAATCCTGATTCGGTAAAACGGATGATAGATTTAATGAGTGATTTGGGATACAATTTTTTAATGCTCTACACCGAAGACACTTTTGAGGTCAACAATCAGCCTTATTTCGGTCATTTGCGTGGCAGATATTCTAAAGAAGAAATCAAGGATTTGGATAAATACGCAATAGCAAAGGGAATCAAGCTTATCCCGTGTATCCAAACTCTTGCCCATCTGAATGGTATTTTTCGTTGGCCACAATATGCGGCGATTTGCGACTGTGATGACATTTTGATGATTGGCGATGAAAGGGTTTATACACTTATCGAGGATATTTTTGCAACCTTGAGCGAGGTTTACACCTCAACAACCGTTCATATCGGTATGGACGAGGCAGAATTTTTCGGATGCGGAAAGTATTTGAGAGAAAACGGATACACAGACAGAACCGAGCTGTTTTTACAACACTTGAACAGGGTTTCTGAAATTGCTGAAAAATACGGTTTCAACCTTGTTATGTGGGGCGATATGTTCTTTAAGCTTGCCAACAATGGCAATTACTATGACGGCAAGGTTGACGAATCTCTAAAGGCGAAGATTCCTTCCAATGTTACGATTTGCTATTGGGATTATTATTCAAAAGACAAGAAGCACTATGATCAGAACATAAAGAACAACAAGGCGGTTCAGGACAAAATTTGGTTTGCGGGCGGTGCTTGGACTTGGGGTGGCTTTACTCCTCACAATCATTTTTCGCTGGAAACAAATAAAGCCGCAATTGAAAGCTGTATCGAGCATTCTGTCAAAGATGTTTGCATAACTATGTGGGGCGACAACGGTGGCGAATGTTCAGTATTTTCGGTGCTTCCGAATATTTATGCTGTGTCCGAGTATGCAAAGGGCAATTTCGATATGGATAGCATAAAAGCAGGCTTTGAAGACAAGTATGGCATAGCTTTTGATGATTTTATGCTTATAGATTTGCCTGACACCGCAAACACTGACGGAGATGTTAACAACTGCGAAAAGCAGCTGCTTTACAACGATTGTCTTATGGGACTTGTTGACTGCGTGGTACGTGATGACGATGCCAAAAGGTATGCCGAGTGTGCAAAGAAGCTTCAAAAAATGACCGATAACGAGGAATATGGTTTTATTTTCAAAACCGCAAAGGCAATTTGCGATGTTTTGGAATACAAGTATGATATTGGCATCAAAACGAGAAAGGCTTATCTCGAAAAGGATATGGACGCTCTCAAGGCTTTAATTCCTGTTTACGATGAGATAGTAAGGCGTATTAATGTTTTTTATGATGCCCTTGAAACACAATGGTATATCGAAAACAAGCCTCACGGATTTGATATGCAGGATATAAGAATAGGCGGTGTAATAAGACGAATAGAGCACTGCAAAAAGACAATTTTAAAATACATAAACGGTGAAATAGAACATATTCCCGAGCTTGAAGAGCCGGTACTTGATTATTATGGCAAGGGCGAACCCCAACGCACACCCTTTGTTACCGGTTATACTTGGGCAAACGTTTCATCTGTAAATGTCTATATATTCTAAAATGAAAACAATTTAAAAGGACAAGGTTTATGAACAATATTAAAACTGCTGTTGCAAAAAACATTGCAGAACTTCGTATTGCTAATAAAATGACCCAATTAGAATTGGCTGGGAGACTTAATTATTCCGACAAGGCGGTTTCAAAATGGGAGCATGGCGATTCGCTTCCGGACCTGTGTGTTTTGGCGGAAATAGCAGAAATGTTTGACGTAACACTGGATTATTTAATCAAAGAAGAACACAGCGATGATGAAAAGGTGCAACTACAAAAGCCACGCAGATACAGGCGCAGTATTATAACGCTCGTTTCTATTGGTGCGGTTTGGGTGGTGGCAATGCTCGGCTTTGTTTTGTCTTCTCTCATTTTTGCGGACGCAAAATACGAGTGGTTGAGCTTTGTGTATGCTGTACCCGCTACAACTGTTGTTTGGCTCGTACTTAACAGTATTTGGTTTAATCAAAAGAGCAATTATTTGATTATTTCGCTTTTTATGTGGACTGTTTTGGCTTCGGTGCAGGTGACGTTTTATCTGCTCGGAAACAATATTTGGCTTATATATCTTTTGGGAATACCCGCACAAATTGTAATATTTCTTTGGTCTTTTATGAAAAAGCGCAGTAAATAAACTATATAAACAATGATTCAAAGCCGATTCCACTATTGGTGGAGTTGGCTTTTTCATATTCTACCGAGCCAAATTTTGCAGTAGAGTTGAAATAAAAGACAGTAGGTGGCAAAAAATGTTGTTTTGCTGTATAATGAATTTCGTTGAGAAAAACTTTTTCAAAGGAGTAAACTTTTATGGAATACAACTTTCAATTATCTTGTGAATCAACTGTAGATTTACCGTATAGTTATGTGTCCGGCAGGGATATTTCGGTGATTTTTTATACCTATGTTATGGACGGCAAGGAATATGTCGATAATATGGGCAGAGACGATGCGGCTTTGGAAAACTTTTATCAAATGCTAAAAGACGGCAAGCAGCCCTCCACCTCGCAAATAAATACCTTCAGATATGAGGAGTATTTTGATGAATTGCTTCAAAAGGGCGATGTTTTGCATCTGGCTTTTGGTACGGGTATGACACCGTCTTATAAAAACGCCTGCGATGCGGCAGAAAGGCTTAAAACCAAATACCCCGATAGAAAGTTAATCGTTATTGACACTCTTTGCAGCTGTACGGGATATGGAATTTTTGTTGACAGCGCTGCCGATTTGCGTGATAAGGGAGCTTCTATTGAGGAGATAGAAAAATGGGCATACGATAATCGCTATAATGTTCAGCACCAATTTTTCTCTACTGATTTGACACAATTTAAGCGTAGTGGCAGAGTGTCCGGACCGGTAGCCCTCGTAGGTACTTTGCTGGGTATTTGCCCATTGATGCACCTAAATAAAGAGGGAAAAATAATCGCTTACACAAAGGCAAGGGGCAAAAAGGCAGCTATTAAAAGCACAGTAGAAGAGGTAATGAAGCATATTAAGGACAAGGAAAATTACAATGACAAATTTTATATTGCTCATTCCCATTGTCCCGACTTGTTGGCAGAGACTATTGAAGCTTTTAAAGAATATTTTCCCGATGCCGAAGAAAAAATTAAGGTTGTAGAAATCGGTACTATTATCGCATCACATTGCGGACAGGGTACTGTTGCGATTTTCTTCTACGGCGACGAAAGAGAAGAATAAATAATTTTAACCGCCAATTTTATTGGCGGTTGTTTTATGCCACGAATTATGATATATTTAAATATATAGATAATTTCGGAGGGAAAGCCTTGAAAAAACTGTTAAAAAATAAATTGCTTTTATCGGGAATCGGTTTGTTTGGTGCGTTTTTGGTGATTCTTATTTCAGTGTTAAATGGCGTTACCGAGGGCCTTGACAAAGCAGTTGTAAAATTCATATACGAGTTGCGTGGAGCACATAGCCACCGTACAGGAGTGTTTTATTGGCTTAACCGAATTTTAACCGAGTTTGGATATATTTATGTTTTAATACCATCTTGCATTTTGGCACTTTTTGTCGGAAAAGGCAGGTTAAAGGCTTGGTTTTTTAGTCTTGGTACAGGTCTTGTATGGACAATAAACGAAATATTAAAGCACATCATCCTTCGTGCGAGACCCGAACAGATTTATCATTTGATGGTTGAAAGCAGCACATCTTTTCCATCGGGACACACAATAACCTCAACTTATTTTTATTTCTTTTTGTTATACATTATTTTAAAATCCGATTTAAATAAAAGGCTTAAAAACACTTTTGCGCTGATTTCATGCTTGATGCCTTTTGCTATCGGTGTGACAAGACTTAACCTTACTGTTCATTATTTAAGCGATGTTTTGGCGGGCTGGTGCCTTGGAGGAGCTTTCGTTTGCGTGAGCATCCTAATGGTAGAATATATTGAAAAAAGAAAACAAGCAAAACAAAAAAGGTTATCATAAAGGTAACCTTTTCGTTTTGGTCGAGATGACAGGATACGGTGCGCTCTCGATTTCTGCGACGGCTCCGAGCCGTTACCGCCGAAACCTTCGTGCTGCCGACTACACAGTTCCAAAACGCTGTCGCGCGTCTTGGACTGCTTCGACGAACCTACGGTTCGACTCCGCTCGGTTTTACAAGCAAAACAAAAAAGATACCGTAAAGGTATCTTTCTGTTTTGGTCGAGATGACAGGATTCGAACCTGCGGCCTCTGCGTCCCGAACGCAGCGCTCTACCAAACTGAGCCACATCTCGATATATCAAACTGTATTACAAATTAAAAGTGTGTAATCTGTATTACCGCGCTGCTTGTGCAGCTTACACTTGCGGTGCCCAATTTTTTTCAGGGCTTGGAGCGCCCAAAAAAAATTGACCGCAGCGACTTTGTTGCTTTCCCTTCATCTGCCACAGGCAGCGGTCAAGCACAAAGCTACCAAACACAAGCCACATCTCGATATATTAAACTGTATTATAAACTAAAAGTGTGTAATCTGTATTACCGCACTGCTTGTGCAGCTTACACTTGCGGTGCCCTATATAGCCTTATAATTATATATTTTAAATAATAAAAAGTCAATCCTTTTTTGATAAATATTTGTTTCTTATGGAATTTACAATTTTTTCATTGTATTCACACAGGGAATGTGGTAAAATCTAACATATGTAAGGAAGGTTTAGGCAATGAAAAAAATTGATGCTACAATTATAAAAGAAACTAAATACATAGCCCTGATTGTGTTTATCTTCAGTATGCTTATGCAATCAGTTGTTTTAATTGCGGGCATTTGGGATATAACTTTTCTTTTTGGCAACATTTTAGGGTTTTTGGCGGCAGTAGGCAACTTTTTTCTCATGGGGCTTACTGTGCAAAAAGCACTTACGAAGGACGAGGATGATGCGAAAAAGCTTGTTAAGCTCTCGCAATCGCTTCGTCTTTTAATGCTTTTGGCGGTTGCTGTTGTCGCTTATTTACTTGGAAGTATTTTCAATATTTTCTCGGTTATAATTCCGTTTCTCTTTCCGAGGATTGCTGTTATGCTTCGTCCGATTTTTGAAAAGCGAGGTGAAAAGCTTTGACAAATCTTGACCGCAAATTTAAAGCGGTTGACATCTTTTATATCTCGATGATGATTTTGCCACTTGTGGCAGGTGTTGTATTAAAGGTTTTGACAAAGCCTTTAAGCGAGGGTATAAATGTAACGGGTGCAGGGATATATTTCACTATTGATTTGCCCTTTCAGGATTTGCCGATAACCGAATCACAGATAAATTCGGCGCTTGTAATGATAGTGATTTTTTTCTTCTGTCTTTATATGACACACGGATTAAAGGAAAAAATCACCCTTAAACGTCAACATTTTGCCGAGTTGATAGTAGAGAAGGTTGACGGACTTGTAAAGGAAAATATGGGTGAGTTTTTCAGTGGCTTTTCACCCTTCATAATTGCAGTTTTAGCCCTTTCCGCAGTTTCAAGTCTCATATCCCTTTTGGGACTTTTTCCACCGACCTCTGATATAAATATTGTAGGTGGTTGGGCAATCTTGGTTTTTATTCTCATAACCTACTACAAAATGAAGTGCGGTCCTGTAAACTATTTAAAAAGCTTTGCAGACCCCGTGCCGTTTTTGGCACCTATCAACTTCATCAGTGAATTTGCAACCCCGATTTCAATGGCTTTTCGTCATTACGGAAACATTTTGTCGGGTACGGTAATTTCGGTGCTTTTGGCTACGGCGCTCGGTGGGCTTTCAAGTATGCTTTTAAGCTTTTTGCCCGGATTTTTAGCCGACATACCCCTTTTTCAAGTGGGTATTCCGGCAGTGCTTTCAATATATTTTGATGTATTCAGCGGATGTCTCCAAGCCTTTATATTTGCAATGCTTACAATGCTTAATATTTCGGGTGGATTTTCGCTTGAAACATATAAACAACGCAAATTGCGTAAAAACAAAAAATGAAAATAACTTTTGGAGGAATAAAAAATGGAACTCGCAATCGGTATTATTTTAGGATGTTGTGCTCTTGGTGCAGGACTTGCTATGATAGCAGGTATCGGCCCCGGTATCGGTGAAGGTAACGCAGTTGCAAAGGCTTGTGAGGCTATAGGCCGTCAACCCGAAAGCAAAGGTGCTGTAACCACAACAATGCTTATGGGATGTGCTGTTGCCGAAACAACAGGTCTTTATGCACTTGTTATTGCAATTTTGCTTATCTTCGTTGCACCTAATTTACTTGTTGACATCCTTGTTGATACAATTAAATCTCTCTAATAGGAACTGATAAAATGCAATCATTAGATGTAATTTCAGTCAATCTTTGGCAAATTTTAGTTTCGCTTGCAAATTTGGTTTTACTTTTCTTTATTATAAAAAAGTTTCTTTATAAACCGGTGAAAAAGATGTTGGAGTCCCGTCAAAACACCATTGACAAGGATTACGAATCTGCAAATGAAGCAAAAATGGAGGCCGAAGAAAATAAAATAGCTTATGAGAAAAAGCTGGCGCAGGCAAAAGCAGAGTCTGACGGCATTATTCAGTCTGCAGTAAATGCAGCAAAGGTGCGTGAGGATGAAATAATTGCCGCCGCACAGGATAAAGCAGCAGCCATCATCAAAAAAGCTGAAAACGATGCTAAGCTTGAACTCAAAAAAGCAGAAGAAACAATAAGAACAGAAATTGTCGATGTCGGAACAAGGCTTGCAGGCAAAATTCTTGAACGTGAGGTCAGCAAAGAGGACAATAAAGAATTGGTAGATTCTTTCCTTAAAGAAATGGGTGATACCGAGTGATAGAGGTTTTGAAGGAATATGCCGAAGCTCTCTTTACTTTGGCACTTGAAAAGAAAAAGGTGAAGGAATTTTCAAAAAATCTTGATTTTCTTAAAACGACCTTCATCGAAAACGCAAGCTATTTGGAATTTTTATCTTCTCCCGCAATTCCTCTGAGTGAAAGACTTTCAGCTTTGAATGGGGCGTTTTCAAGCTGTCTTGAGGAAGAAGTATTGATATGTCTTGAGCTTCTTTGCAAAAAAGGCCGAATAAATGGTATATTTTCCTTTATTGAAGCATTTTTTGACCTCAAAACGGCAAGCGAAAACACAAGTGTCGCAAAGGTTTATTATGCGGTGGAACTTACTGATGAGCAAAAGTCGGCACTTTCTAGCACTCTTGAGAAGAAAACAGGCAAAAATGTTGAGATAGTTTTTATTGAGGATAAATCTCTTATCGGCGGGATAAAGGTTTTGCTTGATGACAAGGTATTTGACGGAAGTGTAAGTCATCACCTTAAAGATATAAAAGGAGTTATCAATAAATGAGTAACCCGAGTGAAATAAGTAACATTATTAAAACCCAAATCGAAACCTACAAAAAGCAGGTTAAAATGGAAGAAACAGGCAAGGTTATTCTTGTCGGTGACGGTATTGCTCGTGTTTGGGGACTTGAAAATTGTATGGCGAACGAGCTTTTGGAGTTTGAAGACTCAAGCTTTGGTATGGCACAAAATTTGGAGGAAGAGACCGTTTCGGTAGCAATTCTTTCAAATGACAATAACATACGTGAGGGTATGACTGTATCTCGTACCGGCAAGGTTTTGTCGGTACCCGTAGGTGAAGGACTTTTAGGGCGTGTTGTAAATGCACTCGGCGAGCCGATTGACGGAAAAGGTCCTATCGAGTATAGCGGAACTCGTCCTATTGAATCCGAGGCCCCCGGTATTATTGAGCGTGAAAGCGTTTCGGTACCTCTTCAGACAGGTATTAAGGCCATTGACAGTATGATTCCGATAGGCAGAGGTCAACGTGAACTGATAATAGGAGACAGGCAAACCGGTAAGAGTGAAATTGCGGTTGATACTATTATAAATCAGAAAAACGAAGACGTTATTTGTATTTACGTTGCAATAGGTCAAAAATCTACTACCGTTGCAAAAATTGCCGATGAGCTTGAAAAAAACGGTGCTATGGGATATTCAATTATCGTAGCAGCTACCGCAAGCGAGAGCGCACCGTTGCAATATATTTCTCCATATAGTGGTTGTGCTATGGCGGAATACTTCAGAGAGCAGGGCAAAGACGTTCTTATAGTTTATGATGATTTAAGCAGACATGCAGTAGCATACAGAGCACTTTCCCTTTTAATCAGAAGACCTCCCGGACGTGAAGCTTATCCGGGCGATGTGTTCTATTTACACTCCCGCCTTTTAGAGAGGGCGGCCTGTGTCGCAAAGGAATATGGTGGCGGTTCTATTACAGCGCTTCCCATAATTGAAACTCAGTCAGGTGACGTTTCGGCATATATTCCGACAAACGTAATTTCGATTACAGACGGACAAATATTCCTTGAAACCGAGCTTTTCCATTCGGGAATAATACCTGCTATCAATCCGGGTATTTCGGTAAGCCGTGTAGGTGGTTCTGCACAGCTTAAAGGTATGAAAAAGGTTTCGGGTGAATTAAAGCTTTTATATTCGCAGTACAGAGAGCTGCAGTCATTTGCTCAATTTGGAAGCGATTTGGACGCCGATACAAAGTCTAGGTTAGCTTTGGGTGAGCGAATTGTCGAAATACTCAAGCAAGGCAAAAACCAACCCGTAAGAGTGGGCTGTCAGGTGGCTATTGTTTATGCCGCAATCAAGGGATATTTAGACAAGGTGGCTGTAAAGGATATAAAGAATTTTGAAAAGAAACTTTATCAAAATCTTGAAAACAAATACGGTGATTGGTTGGCACGTATTGAGAATGGATATTTTGAAACGGACGACGAAGAAAAGCTGAAGGAAATTCTTTCGGAAATGCAGGTGTAGTATATGGCAGGTAATATTAAAGCCCTGCGTTTGAGAATTAAAAGTGTATCTTCAACATTACAGCTGACAAAGGCTATGGGTCTTGTGGCTTCTTCAAAGCTTCGCCGTGCAAACGTTGCTTCGAACAAGGCTTTGGAATACAGAACCTCGCTTTTAGAGGTGATTTCGGTTCTTTCAGCAGATACTGAAAGCATGAAAAGCCCTTTTATGAGACACAACTCAACAGGAATTACGAAGCTTATCGTAATCGCTGGTGACAGAGGTATGGCGGGGGGATATAATGCAAATGTTTTTAAAGAAGCAAAAAAATATCCCGATGCTCAAATAATTTCAATAGGAAAGCGGGCTTATGACAGATATGGTGGCAAGCTCATTTGCTCTGAAAAAATGAGTTTTACCGATGCAAAGGCTTTGGCGGACACGCTTTGTGAGGAATTTAGAAACGGTGAATTTGACCGACTTGGTGTGATTTATACTGAATGTATTTCGGCAATGAGTCAAGAGGCAAAGACTGCTTGGCTTTTACCGATTGAAAACTCAAGTAATAGCGCAAACAGCGGAGTTTTGTTTGAGCCGGACTGCCTTACTGTTTTAAACGGAGCTGTAAAAGAATATGTCGCAGGAATGATAACCTCTTATGTCAGAGAAAGCTTTGCAAGTGAAGTAAATGCTCGTCGTATGGCTATGGATTCAGCAGGCAAAAATGCAAAGCAGATGATAGATGATTTAAGTATTGAGTACAATCGAGCACGTCAGGGTGCTATCACACAAGAAATCACAGAAATTGTCGCAGGCAGCGGCGAAATGTAAATTTTAACACTCAAAAAGGAGTGAATGCTTTGGCAAATATAGGAAAAGTAATTCAGGTTATGGGACCTGTAGTCGATGTAAGATTTAATGAGGGTGAGCTGCCTTCAATTTTAAATGCTTTGACAATTCCCGTAGCTGACAGAATATTAACAGTCGAGGTAGCACAGCATATCGGTGATAATACCGCTCGTTGTATTGCGATGTCCTCAACTGATGGATTGGCACGTGGTGTTGCTGTAACCGATACGGGAGCTCCCATTTCCGTGCCTGTGGGCAAAGAAACATTGGGCAGAATTTTCAATGTTTTAGGTGAAGCGGTTGACAACAAGCCGACACCAAAAACAGAAGAACGTTGGGAAATTCATCGTCCTGCTCCGGAATATAAGGAGCTTTCAACCGACACCGAAATTTTTGAAACAGGTATTAAGGTAATCGACCTTATTTGTCCCTATTCAAAGGGTGGTAAAATCGGTCTTTTCGGTGGAGCAGGTGTTGGTAAAACAGTTCTTATTATGGAGCTTATCAACAACATCGCAAAGGAGCATGGCGGAATTTCGGTATTCTCGGGAGTAGGAGAAAGAACACGTGAAGGTAACGACCTTTACAACGAAATGAAGCAGTCGGGTGTTATAAATAATACCGCTTTGGTTTACGGACAGATGAATGAGCCGCCTGGTGCTCGTATGCGTGTAGGTCTTTCGGGACTTACAATGGCAGAATATTTCAGAGATACTTTAGGTCAAGATGTACTTCTCTTTATCGATAATATTTTCCGTTTTACACAAGCCGGTAGTGAGGTTTCCGCACTTCTTGGTCGTATGCCCTCGGCTGTTGGCTATCAGCCGACCTTGGCTACAGAAATGGGCGCCTTGCAGGAGAGAATCACCTCTACCAAAAAAGGTTCAATCACTTCAATTCAAGCAGTTTATGTACCGGCAGATGACCTTACCGACCCGGCACCTGCTACTACCTTTGCACATTTGGATGCAACAACGGTGCTTGCACGTAATATTGCGTCTCAAGGTATTTATCCTGCGGTTGATCCACTCGAATCCACAAGCCGAATTTTGTCGCCCGATATTGTAGGGCAGGAGCATTACGACGTTGCAAAAGAGGTACAAAGAATACTCCAGCGTTATAATGAGCTTATGGATATTATTGCAATTATGGGTATGGATGAATTGTCAGATGATGACAAGCTCTTAGTTGGCAGGGCTCGTAAAATTCAACGCTTCCTCTCACAGCCCTTTGATGTTTCGGAAAAATTCACCGGCATAGAAGGCAAATATGTACCGCTTAAAGAAACGGTGCGTGGCTTTAAGGAAATAATAGAAGGCAAGCACGACGATTTACCCGAATCAGCCTTCCTTTTTGTCGGCACTATTGATGAAGCGGTAGAAAAAGCGAAGAAGGTGTAGTCTTGAATACCTTTAAGTTAGTTGTTTCCTCGCCTGACGGAAATATTTTTGAAGGCGATGTTGCAAGGCTCGATCTTCGTGGAGTCGAGGGCGAATTAGCCGTAATGGCGGGGCATATTCCATTTGTGACAACTGTTGTCGGTTCGGTATGTACCCTTAATTTTCCGGATGAAACAAAAAAGACCGCTCATTTAGACGGCGGACTTTTGGCGGTTGGAAAAGAAAGCGTGACCTTGCTTGCAGGAACATTTAAATTTGACGAATAAAAAATCAAGGACTGTTTTTACGGTCCTTGATTTTTTGCATTTTTATTATTTTATTGTCGCTTTTTTATTTGATGATACTGTGTAGGACGGAACATCGGAAATTGTTTCTCCGTCAATCTGCATAGGAGCAGGTTTGTCGTATGTGACCGAAATTTCGTGTCCTTGGTGAACAGCTACAACGCTTTTGTATTTTGTATGTTTTCCCTTAAAAACCGAAAGAAAAATGTAAAGCACCTTTAACTTTGTCAAATCGTGCAGTAGGATAAGCGAGAGGGTGCCTTTTGCGTTATCACGCTTTTGCATTGGCGCTATCATCATACCGCCACCAAAAAATCTTCCGAGCATAGTAGTTGCCATCCACACGTTCTTGTATTTATATTCTTTTCCGTCAACCACAATGGTAGCGTTTCGTGGCTTGAAATAAAACAAAAGTCCTTTAAGTGCTATTAGAGTGTAGTTAACCTTTTTATTGGTATTTTTCTTTTTTTCGTCACGTACTTCACAGCAATAACCATCTACTCCGTATCCGACACCGTTTATAAAGCGGTAATCCTTGCCTTTAACATTTAAAATCGGAAGATTTTTAATATAATCGTTTATTTTTAGCGGTTTAGTTGAAGGCTTTAATTCTAAATCATTGAAAAAATCATTACCGCCACCGGTTGCGAGGCAATATAAGTCGTTTTTAATTTCAAGGTCTTTAGTTTCATTGATGAAGTGGTTTATTGTGCCATCACCGCCGCAAATTACAACTCGGTCATGGCTGTCAAGCTTTTCAAAAAAGCTTTTATAATTAGTTATATCTATCAAACGGAGAAAAACATTTTCACCGTTTTCAAGTTCGATTTTGTTGGCAAGGTTTTTTCCGTTGCCATTTCCTGACAAAGGATTGTATAAAATATAATTTTTCATATTTTCCACCTCGAATATACAAATTGTAACATATTTCGACAAAATTTTCTACTATTAAATAGTTTGATAAAATGTTCGGTATTTTAATTAAATATCTTGAATAATACAGCCTTAAATGTTACAATAAAATTCAAAGGATGTGTAGGAAATGAAGACTGTAAAAATTCTGCATACTGCAGATATTCATATAGGTGCTAAGGAGGGCTTTTTAAAGTCTGCAGCACAAAAAAGACGACTTGAAACCCTTTTGACTTTTGAGAGAATTATTGATTTGGCTATAGAAAAACAGGTTGACATAATCACTATAGCAGGCGACTTGTTTGACTCAAACAATTTAGAGGAGCATTTTGTTGACACTGTTTTTTCCGTTATTGAAAGGTGTAAAATCCCGACTGTATTTGCGGCAGGAAATCATGACCCGTTAAATTCCGAATCGCCTTTTGTTACACGTGATTTGCCCGATAATCTTTTTGTCCTTGGCAAAGAAGATGAGTGTATCACCTTTGAAGAGCTTTCTTTGAAGGTATATGGTCGTTCATTTGATAACGTGTATTTAAAAGGAGAGGAAAGCTTCACCCTCAACACAAGCGAGGATTATGTAAACCTGATGGTTCAGCATGGTGAGTTAAAAAGCGATCTTTCCTCTGATTATAATTCAATAACTCCCACATTTGTAAAAAACTGTAAAATGGATTATATTGCTCTCGGTCACGTTCACAAAAGAACACCGATAGGTAAAATAGGAAATACCTCTTTTGCCTATTCGGGTTGTCCCGAAGGGCAAGGTTTTGATGAGCTCGAAGAAAAGGGCGTTTTTGTCGGAGAAATCGGAAAAAATATTTGTAATTTAGAGTTTGTTCCTGTTTCAAAGCGAAAGCATATTCATCACAAGACAGATATTTCAGGTCTTTGCTCCACAGAAGAAATTTACAATAAAATTTTGGAAGAATTAAACCAAAGCTTCGGAAAGAATTTTGGCGAAAATCTTTACAAAATTGAGCTTATAGGCTACTTTGAGCCACAAAATGAATTGCGCCTCAAAGAGCTTTTGGCAAGACTTGAGGAGGTTTTGTATTTTGTCAAAATTAAGGACAGTACAGATTTGAAGCTTGATTTTGATGAATTGGCAAAAGAACCCACACTTAAAGGTATTTTTGTAAAAAGAATGCTTGAGAGGATTGAAAAGGCTGATGATAGCGACAAAGAAAAATATAAAAAAGCTTTAAAAATCGGGCTCAAAGCATTTACGCAGGAGGTAAATTTGGATGAAGATTAAATCATTATATATTGCCTCTTTTGGCGGGGTTAAAAACCTAAAACTCGATTTTTGTCATGGATTCAATGTTATATACGCCCAAAATGAGAGCGGCAAAACAACCGTTATGTCATTTATCAAAATGATGTTTTACGGTAGTGAGCGTGGCGGAAACACAATTTCAAAAAATATAAGAAAAAAATATACTCCATGGGATAATTCTCAAATGGCGGGAAGTATTGATTTTACACACGCCGGTAAAAATTATCGTCTCGAAAAGGAATTTAGAAGCTCCAATTCTACCGATAAAGCAGTGCTTTTTGACTTGGACTTGAGCGAAAGTCAAACAGTGACAGGGGATATTGGTTCAAAGATTTTCGGACTTTCTTTGGCTTCATTTGAAAGAAGTGTGTTCATCGGGCAATTTGGTTTTCCTGAAAGCGATTCTACAGCAGAGGGTGAAATTGCAAGCAAGCTTTCAAATTTGGCCTTGTCAGGCGAAGAAAATGTTTCCTTTGAGGCGGTCAACAAAAGGCTTCAAAAGGCCAAGCTTTCCCTTATGTCTAAAAGCGGAAAAGCAGGAGAGTATGATAAAAATTTAAAACGACTTCAGGAAATAAACGAGGAAATTCGCAAGGCGGAAAATGCCAAAAGCGAATATAATATCAAAAAAAGTGACGCCGAAAATTTACAGGCCGAAATTGTGCTTATTTCAAAAACTGCTGAACAGCTAAAACAAAAAATTTCAGCTGAAGAGGATTGCAGAAATTTTGAAAAATATAAGAAGCTTTTGGCTCTTAAAGAAAAACTTGAAATTAGTTCAGAGAATTTGCGCTTGACAGACGGAAATATTCTTGACGATAACTATCTCAATAAGGTCAGATTTTGCATTTCTAAGGTCGAAAAAGCAAAAAACGACACTCTGGCAAAGGAAAATGAGATTGTTACCTTGAAAAAAAGCATAGAAGCGGGGCTTAATCCTCCCGAAAATGCAACAGAGGAAAACAGGGAAAATCTGAAATCTAAAATTGAGCTTTTGAAGCTTGAGCGTGAAGATTTGAATCAAGAACTTGCGAGAAGAAATCAAAAGCTTTCCACCTTAAAGGAAAAATTGCCGGAGGCTCAACACCACAAAAAGCCTTTTAATAAGATGCTTTTACTTTTTGCAGGTGCCTTGCTTTTAGTTGCTTTAGTCTTGCTTTTTGTAAATATATTGGCTTTTGCCATAGTCGGTGCTTTTTCAGTTGTGCTGGCAATTTTAAGCTTTGTTTTAAAACCGGTTGATATAGAATTTTTAGAAAAAATCAATTCTGATATTGCATTTGAAGGCGAAAAAATTGCCGAAATTGAAAAGGCTGTCGGCAAAAAAACCTTTGACATCGGAAGTGCAAACGCCGAATATGAGGCGATAAATGCGGCGCTTAATGCGACATCAAAGGTAATAGAAAATCAGGAGCAAATGTTAAAAGAGGCAAACAACAGCTTGGAACGACTAAAAGAAGTTGAAATAAACGCTTATTCTGAGCTGGTCGAGATTTTTTATAAATATAAAAAGGTGGATTCCCTTGAGGAGATAAAAGAACTTCTTCCCGAAATTTCTCAAAAAGCGCAGGTGCAAAGGGAAATCAAAACCGAGCTTAATTTTTATCTTAACGAGCTTGGCGGAATTTCTTATGATACCGCACGTAAAAAGCTTGAAGAGCTAAAAGATGTAAATCTTGATACAGGGCTTGATTTTAACTATTTAAAAGCAGAATATGAAAAGCTGATTCAGGAAATCAGTGATAAAAAGGCAAAAATCGCCTCCCTTGCTGCAGAAGCCAAAATGCAGATATCGTTATCTGAAAAATTAGAGGACTATAAAGCAAAGCAGGCGACTTTACTTGAAAAAATGGCGTCTCAAAAGGGATACTGCGAAATTTTGGATATTGCAAGCGAGGTATTAACAGAGAGCTTTGGCGAGGTTCATTCCTCATACGGTTTGGTGCTTGAAAACAAGGCGAGTGAGATTTTTACCCGTCTCACAGGTGAAAAATATTCATCGATGACAATATCAAAAGCTTTTGATATAACGGTTAGAGAGAATGGCGTTTTCGGAAGCCGAGACATTGACTTTTTAAGCAGTGGCACTGCTGACCAAAGCTATTTGAGCTTGCGCCTTGCCATTGCCGAGCTTATATCCGACACACAAGAGGCTTTGCCGATTTTCCTTGACGATTCACTTTCGCAATACGACGATCTTCGTATGCAAAATGCAATAGAATTTTTGAGTGAATATGCAAAAACACATCAAATTGTGATGTTTACCTGCCATAATTCTATTGCCGATATGGCGAAGCAATGCAATGCGGAAATAGGGTATTTGTCTTAAATACCTTGGATATAATAAATACAAAGAAAAGGTGATGAAAATGAAAATCACATTAAATCCCGATAAAGAAATTGTCAAAACCGTAAAAGAGGGATTAGAGCGAACAGGCGGTTATTGTCCCTGCGTTTTAGAGCGTAGCGAGGATACTAAATGTATGTGCCGTCAATTTAGAGAGCAGATAAAGGATCCCGATTTTGAAGGATTTTGTCATTGTATGCTGTATTATAAATCTAAAGATTAAAGCGAGGGAAACCCAATGAAAGAAATAATTTTGACAAAAGAAAATTTTGAAACCGAGGTTGCAAATTCCAAACAACCGGTACTTATCGATTTTTATGCCGATTGGTGCGGACCGTGTAAAATGCTGGCACCAATAATTGAAGAAATAGCAAACGAAAGAGAAGACATCAAGGTTTGCAAGGTAAATGTTGACAATGAGCCTCAATTAGCAGGTCTTTTCAATGTTTCAAGTATTCCAATGCTGGCAGTTGTAAAAGATAAAAAGGTGACAAACACCGCAGTCGGCTATATGCCAAAGGAAAAAGTGTTGGAATTGTTGTAAAAATAAAACTTCAATTGATATGTAAAACCCCGTAATCTCTATAGAGGTTACGGGGTTTTGTATAATTACGCTTTCGGTTTATTCGCAGCTTTAAGGTCATCAACTAAACTTTGTATATATGAAATTTGTCTGTCGCTTAATCCATCTACTTCAATACAGCGATGTTGAGATAAACCTAAAAGATAATCCGCCGAAACGGAAAAATGATTTACAATTTTCAGCAATATTTCGATTGATGGTAGAATATTTTCGTTTTCCCAATTGCTAACGCTTTGCTTTGTTACGTTCAATATTTCACCAAATTCTATCTGATTTAAACCAAGAGAAAGCCGCAATTCTTTTATTCGTTTACCGAGCATAACAACCATCCTTTACAAATTTTACAATACTATTATATAAAAAATACTTGACATTTATTAAATACTTTGGTATAGTAATATTTGACTCGAGAATTGATGATAAAACAGGAAGATTATAAATATATTCACAATGAAGTAAAGGATGGAGAAATCTTTTATTTATCAAATTTTGATTTCTGGAAATGATTTCTCTAAAAGGCATAAGGAGGTGAAAAATAGATGATAGCCTTAGGAATAATTTTAATTTGCGCAGGTGCAGCATCGTACATATATGGAGAACAGTTGAATAGTAATGTCGAAAAGCAATTGGAAAGTTTATTTAACACAGGTTCATCTGATCCTGGCTCTATTTATGTGACGATCGGAATTGTTGTTGCTGTAATAGGTTTGGTTTTCACCATTATAGGTATCGTTGAAAAATTCCAACGCCCTACTCAAAATCAGGCACAGTGCCTTTTTTGCGGAGCAGTCTTAGCAAAAGGAGCAGTTTTTTGTAGTAATTGTGGACATAAAGTTAAATGAAAAATTTGCAAATAAAAAATACTAGCAAGTTTATTCTTGTAGATGGAGCTCTTCCTAAAACGCCACAAGAGCTAATTGCAGGATTAAGAAAATTAGGTATAAAAGATTTATAATAACAAAAGAACCAAAGTCGTTATGACTTTGGTTCTTTTCGGTTTTGTATTAGAGCTTGCACCTCACGGCGAAACCGCCTTTGAAGTAGTAGGTGTTCGTGCAATGTCCATTTGGTGGAGGTGAGGAGAATCGAACTCCTGTCCGAAAATCTATCCATACGGGCATCTCCGAGCGCAGACGATGCTTTACTTTCCCTTGTTTAAACGCCCGTCGTCAAGCTTTTAAACTCGGTAGCTCCTGATTCGTGACAAGAATTGGAGCAAATTCTTGTTCATGTTCACCGCTAAAATGACACCCTCGCAAAGCTGCGGTAGGCTTTGGTCGGATGAGCCGCCTAATTAGGCAGCTAAAGCAACTTTATTGTTGTTAGTTAATTTTTTATGCAGATTTTAAAGTGGTTCTGCACCACTGCTCGCTTCCTGTACTTCAAAATCCCCGTCGAAACCTTTACACCCCCATATATGAGGTAAGAAGTAAGAGGTAATAGTGAAGAAGTAAATGTAAAAAGTAATAGTTAAATAATTAACGATTTTGTTCCTTCATTGCCCTATCAATAGCACGGTTTGCATCACGCTTTGCGGCGGATTCACGTTTATCATAAAGCTTTTTACCCTTGCAAAGACCTAATTGCACCTTAACGAGTGAGCCCTTGAAATAAACCGACAAGGGAATAAGCGCCAAGCCCTCCTGCTTTACTGCACCGAAAAGGCGCATAATCTCTCTCTTGTGTAGAAGCAGTCTTCTGTTTCTGGCTGGCGGGCGGTTGAAAATATTGCCGTGTTCATAAGGGCTTATGTGCATTTGCTTGATAATCATTTCACCATTATCAACACTACACCAAGCATCCTTTAAATTTACACCGCCTGCACGAACGGATTTTACCTCTGTGCCCGAAAGGGAAATTCCCGCTTCAAAGCTTTCAAGCACAAAATATTCGTGATATGCCTTTTTATTAGTGGCAATAGTCTTTGTGTTTTCCACGGAAAACCCCTCCTTTTAAAAGTGTAATCATTATCTCACAAAAGTGGTGAAAATAAAAGTGAAATTTAGCGAATTTTAACGCCCGTAAGGAAAATACTTACGGGCGTTTCTTTCGTAATTCAAAACAAAGAATTAGTCTTCAGCGATAGCATCAACAGGGCAACCTGCAGCACAAGCGCCACAGCTGCAGCACTTATCAGCATCGATTACGTATTGAGTGTCACCTTCAGAGATAGCCTCGCAAGGACAAGCAGCGGCACAAGCACCACAGCTAATGCAAGCATCAGAAATTTTATAAGCCATTTTAATACACCTCCGTATTATTACTAAAATCATTTTAACACATTTACTCTAAAAATCAAGTAAAATATTATTTATAAAGCAAATAAAAGGGTTTTATTTGTCATTGTCCTTCGATTTTGGTTTGCGAATTATTTTCACATCGTCACGGTGCACTTTATAAGGCATAGCGTCCTCGTCGCTGTTTTTAACCAAAAGGTTGCCCGAAATAACATTTTTGTCAATTACGGTTGCGGTACCAAGATGGGTCTTAACGTTACTGCCTACACCTGGAGTAATGGAGTTTAAATATTCGTATGTGTCCTGCTCATACTTCAAACAGCACATAAGTCTTCCGCAAGAACCCGAAACCTTTGTTGGATTGAGGGAAAGCCCCTGCTCCTTTGCCATTTTTATGGAAACAGATTGGAAATCGTTTAAAAAGCGCTTGCAGCAATACGGTTGGCCGCAGACACCAATACCGCCGAGCATTTTTGCTTCATCTCTGACACCGATTTGGCGAAGCTCAATCCTTGTACGAAAGCGTGCCGCTAAATCCTTTACAAGCTCTCTGAAATCAACTCTTCCATCAGAGGTGAAAAAGAATAAAATCCGGCTTCCGTCAAAGGAATATTCAACATTTACAAGCTTCATATCAAGCTTATGCTTGATGACAAGCTCCTCACATATTTTAAGTGCAGAGGCTTCCTTTTCTTTGTTTTCCTCAACACGCTTAAAGTCACGCTCATTAGCGAAGCGCAGCATTTTGCAAAGGGGTTGAACGATTTTATCATCCTCAACCTTATGGTTGGTTTGTGAAACGGTGGCGATTTCCTTGCCACTTTGGGTTTCGACAATAACTATATCGCCGATTTTTGCATCTTTTCCCGCAGGGTCAAAGAAATATTCCTTGCCTGCGTCTCTAAATTTTACAGCTATAACTTCTGTCATAAGTCCTCCAAGTTTTAATGCTTTGGCTAATGTGTGATTTTTTCCGCTTCACTCGTGAGTGTGCAGAAAAGAAGGGTTAAATTTATGTTTGTTATGAGTGTTTTTTCAAGCTCGCACAAAAGGCTGTAAAGCTTACTGTAAAGCGGGGCGGTAGTTCTGCCGACGCATTTACGTAATTCTTTTGCGGTCAGGTATTTCAAATCCGCAAAAAAATTGTCAGCATCGATTCTGCTTTTTTCAAATTCTGCCGTCACCGACAACATACCAAAGGAGTTTCCACGTAAAAAGTGTCCTAAAAATTCTTTTGCTGCCGCCATTGTTTTTGAAACAGCTATTCCATTCAAAAAATCAAGCGCCATACCGATATTGTTTTGCGAATTTTCGAGTGCCTCGGATATTTCTATATCGGAAAAATCGCTTACTGATTTGATATATGAAAGGCAGTCGTTTTTTTCGGGAGCGGAAAGTGTCAGCACAACGCAACGTGAAATCACCGTATCAAGCAGGGAAGCCTTGTTTTTAGCAATAAGAATAAACATTGTGGTTTGAGGAGGCTCCTCTAAAACCTTTAGGAGAGCATTCTGTGACTGCTCGTTAAGGGTATCGGCATAGTCGATTATGAAAACACGCCTTTTTGCCTGGTGAGGCTTTATATAAGCCTCGGTTTTAAGGGCACGAATTTGTGACACCGAAATGTTTTTCTTTTTGTCCTCTAACGTGGTGATGGTGATGTCGGGATGATTAACTCCCAAATTGCAGTTTTTGCAACTGCCGCAGGGTGCGTTTTCCTCACTGCAAACAGTGGCTTTTGCCAAATAAAAAGCCAATGTATGTCGTCCCAGTCCCTTGTCGCCTTCAATCAAAATTGCGTGGGGGAGTCGCCCTTCCTTTAATGCGTTTGTGATAGCTAGTGCTATTTTCCCATTTCCTACAAGCGGAAAGCTCATAGCACAAAGCCTACCTTTTTCATAGCCTTGAAGTAGGTTTTTCTGGCTACCTTTTCGGCTTTTTCAGCACCTTGCCTGTAAAGCACCTCGAGAGCTTTTTTGTCCTTTATTATCTCGTCATATCGAGCCTTTATAGGAAGAAGTGTGTCGGCAACAGCCTCGCCTACTGCCATCTTAAAATCGCCATAGCCCTTGCCTTCAAATTCTCGCTCAACCTCGTTTGTGGTCTTACCGGTAATGGTTGAGTAAATAGTGATAAGGTTTTTAATGCCGGGTTGTTCATCGCAAAAACGAACACAAGCCTCGCTGTCTGTTACAGCACGCTTAAACTTGCGGATAATCGTGTCCTTGTCATCGAGAATTGCAACCCAAGAATTTGGATTTTCGTCCGACTTTGACATTTTTTTGCTTGGGTCACCAAGCGACATTATGCGAGCACCGCTTTTTGGAATATAAGGCTCGGGAATAGTAAATACATCACCGTAAAGATTGTTAAAGCGAATAGCTATATCACGAGCAATTTCAAGATGTTGCTTTTGGTCGGCGCCAACGGGCACAAAATCGGGCTTGTAAAGTAAAATATCTGCCGCCATAAGTACAGGGTATGAGAAAAGTCCCACATTTACATTATCGGTGTGCTTTGCGGATTTATCCTTAAACTGTGTCATTCTTGCCATTTCGCCAAACTGCGTATTGCATGATAGAAGCCAGGAAAGATTTGCGTGCTCTGGCACATGTGACTGAATAAAAAGTGTGTTTTTTTCGGGGTCGAGACCCAATGACAAAAGTAACGCATAGGTAGAATATATTTGTTGGCGCAAAGCTGCAGGGTCCTGACGCACAGTTATTGCGTGAAGGTCAGCTACAGCAAATGTGCAGTCAAATTCGTCCTGCATCGAGAGCCAATTTTTAAGCGCACCCAAATAGTTGCCGAGAGTCAGCATACCGCTTGGTTGAATACAACTTAAAACCTTCTTTTTTTGCGGAACAATAATTTCATTTTCCATTATATCAAATCCTTAATATTATACTCTTATATATCTTATAATATAATATCACAATAAAATGAGATTTACAAGGTTTTTAAAATTTAATTGCCGGTAGGGGAAAGAACTGCCTATAAAATTGTCTATATTTTTCTAAAAAAGCCTTGACAACAAAGGAAAATAGGGTATAATAAGTAGTGCGTGAAAAAATATTGGGGAATTGTGTAACGGTAGCACGACAGACTCTGACTCTGTTTGTTGGGGTTCGAATCCCTATTCCCCAGCCAAAAA
>JAZNRN010000072.1:0-9693 GCA_045590775.1 Acutalibacteraceae bacterium | reverse complement strand
TTTTTGTGGGGATTTTGGTGAAGCGAAGCGTATAAGGCTAACGCCTATACGTGACAATGGGCCGAAAGCCACCTAAAAACTGCCCTTTAAGGCTGGTTTGGGTTTAAATGCTTTGGCCATCCGTCAATGACTCGACTATCTCTCTAAATAACTTTCAACGGTCTTACACCGCAAATATAATGGATATACCAAAACGCAAAGCGGATGCCGATAAAATTGTGTGTATAGCGGTCATTTAGTAAACAAATATAGCTTTATTTCCGATATTTTTCGTATTATATCATATATAAACCGATATTGCAACAATTTTACCGCCTTACAACCAATAATACTGCCACCTGTATGGGTTAAAATATAACAAGGGATGGTGAGATTATGGACGAAAAAGATTTTGCTTTGCGGTTAGCGCAACTGCGTGAGAAGAAAAATGTATCTGCACGAGAAATGAGTTTAGCCATAGGACAAAATGCAGGATATATTAACAATATTGAATCTGGTAAATCGTTACCTTCGTTGCCAGGCATCTTCTATATATGTGAATACTTAGGCATTTCCGTAGGTGACTTCTTTGATCTCGAAACCAAGAATCCCACCAAATTAGATCCCATTATTAAGGATTTGAAAAGGCTCGACGACCAACAGTTAGATACAATCGCAAATCTAATAAAAGGTTTAATTAAGAAATAGGTTATAAACATAAGCCGTATCAGTTAAAAACTAATATTAGATTATATGTAAGTGCCATAGTTAAAGAAAACAAAAAACCCGAACGTTTCACCGATTGGTAAAAGGTTCGGGTTTTAATGATGCATCGACTTTGTCAATATGATGTTATGCTCTGCATAATGATGTTGCTCCCTTGGGTCGCAATGATGCGATATTTGCCCCAAAATGTGGCGAAGCCACACATCATTAGGCGTAGCCGTCATCATTGGGTGTTGCCCAACATCATTTGCCGAAGGCAAACATCATTCAAAAAGACCACATTTGTCTATCGGACAAATGTGGTCTTTTTGTTGGTGCGAGTGATGGGACGCACCTTGCCTTCGGCAATCTGCCCTGCTTGGCGACCCAATGCTTTTGCATTCGGTACCCGCCTGTGCACCTGCTCATTAAAAAACAGTCCACCGGACTGTTTTTCTTGACACTCGCAGCCCTCTTAGGCTTCAAGTCCCATCACGACTTTACAAATAAAAAAATCCAAACCAAACCTAAAGGTCTGATTTGGAATTTGGTGCGAGTGATGGGACTTGAACCCATACGTCGTTGACACACGCCCCTCAAACGTGCCTGTCTGCCTATTCCAGCACACTCGCAAATACAATAATATTCTTTTTTATCGCGCTTGAATATTATATCAAACCACCTGACTATTGTCAACAAAAATTTTCATTTTCTTTAAAAAATATTTTTTCGAGGCTTTTTAAAATATTTCCTTTATTTATTAACAATTTTATGGTAATATTAAATAGTTAATATTTATTTGTTAAATGAGGTACTGTTTTTATGGGACTTATGAGAGCAATTTTCGGTAATTACAGCGAAAAAGAAATAAAGAGAATCCTTCCTCTGCAAAAGAAGGTTTTAGATCTTGAAAGCGAATATGAAGCGCTCACAGATGAAGAACTTCGCAACAAAACAGCAGAGTTTAAGGAAAGATTGGCGCTTGCCGAAACTCTTGACGACATTTTACCTGAAGCCTTTGCCGCTTGCCGTGAGGCTGCTTGGCGTGTGCTTGGTATGAAGCACTTCCCTGTTCAGATTTTGGGCGGCATCATACTTCACCAAGGCAGAATTGCCGAAATGAAAACCGGCGAAGGTAAAACCTTGGTTGCAACCCTGCCTGCATACCTCAATGCGCTTTCGGGTAAGGGTGTTCACATTGTAACCGTCAATGATTATCTTGCAAAGCGTGACTCAGAGTGGATGGGCAAGCTTTACCGCTTTATGGGTCTTTCTGTCGGACTTATTGTTCACGGTATGGAAAAAGAAGACAAGAAAAAAGCTTATAACGCTGACATCACATACTGCACAAATAATGAGCTGGGCTTTGATTATCTGCGTGACAATATGGTAATCTACAAAGAGCAAAAGGTTCAAAGAGAACATAATTTTGCCATTGTCGATGAGGTTGACTCGATTCTTATAGACGAAGCGAGAACTCCTCTTATTATCTCGGGTCAAAGTGATAAATCAACCGACCTTTACTCTGCTGCCAATGCTTTTGCACGCTCGCTCAAAATGGTAAAGGTAAAAGAAATGAACGACAAAATTACCGATGAAGATGCACAATATGACGGCGATTATGTTGTTGATGAAAAGGCTCATTCTGCTACACTTACTCCCGATGGTGTTAAAAAGGCAGAAGCATTTTTCAATATTGAAAACCTAAACGATAGTGAAAATATCGCTATTGCTCACCACGTAAATCAGGCTATCCGTGCTTACGGTATTATGAAACGTGATGTTGACTATGTGGTGAAAGACGGTGAGGTCATCATTGTTGATGAATACACCGGTCGTCTTATGTATGGCAGGCGCTACAACGAAGGACTTCACCAAGCAATTGAGGCTAAAGAGGGCGTAAAGGTTGCAAAAGAATCTAAAACATTAGCCACCATCACCTTCCAAAACTTTTTCCGTCTTTATGGTAAACTTTCGGGTATGACCGGTACTGCTATGACAGAAGAAGCCGAATTTCAAGAAATATATAAACTCGACGTTATTGAAATTCCAACAAATAAGCCTATTGCCCGTATTGATGAAAACGATGTAGTTTACAAGACCGAAAAAGCAAAGCTTTTTGCAGTAATTGATAAAATTATTGCCGCTAATCAAAAAGGTCAGCCTGTACTTGTGGGCACGGTTACAATCGAAAAATCCGAGCTTTTGTCGTCACTTCTTAAAAAGAAAGGTGTAAAGCATAATGTACTTAACGCAAAGCACCACGAAAAAGAAGCCGAAATAATCGCTCAAGCAGGTAAATTCGGTGCTGTTACAATCGCTACTAATATGGCAGGTCGTGGTACCGATATTATGCTCGGCGGTAACGCAGAATACTTGGCAAAAGCCGCTCTCCGTCATGACGGGCTAAGTGAAGAAATGATAATTGAAGCTACCGGCTTTGCCGAAACCGAGGATAAGGACATTTTATCTGCCCGTGATAAATACAAAGAATACTACGATAAATTCAAAGCCGAAATCGCTCCCGAAGCACAAGCAGTAAAGGATGCAGGTGGTCTTTGCATCATCGGCACAGAGCGCCACGAATCAAGACGTATTGACAACCAGCTTCGTGGTCGTGCGGGACGTCAAGGCGACCCCGGTAATACACAATTTTTTGTTTCTTTAGAGGATGACCTTATGCGCCTATTCGGCGGAGAGCGAATCACCTCTATGATGAATATGCTAAAGGTTGATGAAAACCTTCCTCTTGAAAGCGGTATGCTCTCAAAAACTATTGAAAGCGCCCAAAAGAAGAAGGAGGGTATGAACTTTGCTATTCGTAAAAACGTGCTTCAGTATGATGACGTTATGAACAAGCAACGTGAGATTATCTACTCACAGCGTAACAAGGTGCTTAACGGCGATGAATTAACCGAAACCATTTATAAAATGATTGACGAAACCATCGATGCTTACTGTGACATATTCCTTGCCGACCCTGCTATTCACGATAATTGGGATTTAAAAGGACTTAAAGAATATTTCGGTGGTTGGATTTGCTCAAAGGATGACTTTAATTTCACACCCGAGGAGCTTGGAAATACCGAAAAAGAAGATATTGCAGAACAGCTTAAAGAAATGGCACGCAAAAACTATACCGCACGTGAAGAAGAATTTGGTCACGACACCATGCGTGAGATTGAGCGTGTAATGTTGCTTCGTTCTGTCGATACAAACTGGATGAACCATATTGATGCTATGGACCAATTACGTCAAGGTATCGGTCTTCGTGCTTACGGTCAGCATGACCCTGTTGTCGAATACAGAAATGACAGCTTTGATATGTTTGAAAATATGACAAACACTATTCGTGAGCAAACCTCAAAGTTAGTGCTTACCGTTATGGTTCGCAAAAACGAGGAGGTAAAGCGTGAAAAGGTTGCCGAAGAAACTTCCACCGGTGACAAACCATTAACCGTAAAAGGCAAAGGTGTAGTTAGCAAAAATGCCCTTTGTCCGTGTGGCAGCGGCAAAAAATATAAGCGTTGCTGCGGTAAGGATATTGACTAATTATGAAAAAGGTTTTACTTCATACCTGCTGTGCTCCCTGCTCTGTTTCTTGTATAGAGCCTCTTTTAAACGAGGGTGTAGAGCTTACTGCCTTTTGGTACAATCCTAATATCCACCCTTTTAAAGAATATGAAGCCCGCAGAAACTGCTTTACGGAATATATGAAAAGTCTTGAAATCCCCTTTATTGTGAAAGAGGATTACGGACTGCGAGACTTTGTTAAAAGCGTGGCAGAGAATATCGACGCTCGGTGTGTTTACTGCTATGAGCATCGACTTGAGGAAACTGCAAAATACGCCCGTGACAACGGATTTGATGCATTCACCTCAACCCTTTTTGCAAGCCTTTATCAAAATCACGATATGATGAAATCGGCGGCAGAAAAATTAGCACAAAAATATGGTGTAGAGTTTTACTACCGTGATTTCAGACCAAACTTTCGAAATGGTAACAATAAGGCCCGTGAAATAGGACTTTATATGCAAAAGTATTGTGGTTGTATTTTCTCCGAGCAGGACCGATACCAAAAGCAAATTGATAAAGCAAAAACGCAATACGAACTATAACAGCGAAAAACGACCTTTCCATTGGAAAGGTCGTTTTGTTATTTTAATTACTCTAAAATATAAATTTCTACATCACGTCTGCCAAACTGGATACACTCACTGCGTGTGTGCATAAACAAATCCACACCGGTAGGACGTCTTTTTATAAATCCGCCTGTATCAGCCGCAACAGCATAACCATAAATAAATTTGCCGTTGGGAGTTTTTATATACATTTTTGTTCCGTAAGGAATAACCTTGGGATTAACAGCGATATATCCCGGCTTTGGAGCTACACCTGTAGCACAATTATGGCCTGTATAGGTATAAGCAGTAGCCTGTACTGTCATTTTCTTTTTATAGTTTACAGGGTTGCCCTTTGCATCGAGAGCAATAGGCTTCGAAGGAGTAAGCCAAGAAACAGCTTTTACAGCAGCACTTGAGGTAACAGCCGCATTTACAATCTTTGTGCCTACAACCTTTTGAGCGTTAACAGGTTTTTTCAAAACCTTTTGTGAAACGAGCTTTCTTTCAACTAAAACTCCGTTAACTAACTTTTCCTTATATTCCACTTTTTTTGAACCATCCACACCTTCTTTTATGGTTCTGACAGTTCCCTTTAATATATCGTGACAGTAGTCAGTCTTTGTGGCGTAAGGAATTTTTTCGGTTTTTTCACCGCTTACATAAGTTATATCAGTAAAATCGATATATGTGGTTTCGTTGACAACGGTATCAGCCGAAGGCTCCACAAAATCATATTCATCAAGCGAAAAGCCTGATTTTTCAATTACATCCTTTACCGTGCCGCCGGCAAAATCAACCTTTATTGTGTCGTTGCCACGTGTGATATAGACAGGAAATGTGTAATTGATTACTACTTCTGCTGTTTTTCCGTCAAAATCAGAGCTTTCTATTTCATAATCATTTGAGGGAAGCTCTGCCCCGCTTAGTGCAGAGGAAATGTTTTTACTTAATGTGCGTACTGTATAAGTGTTTTTACCATCAAAAATATTTACGGTGTAAGTGGAGCAGCTAAGTAAAGTAACTACTACAGTTGTAATCGCAGTGATAATTGCGATACAAGCAAGTCGTATTCTTTTTCCTTCTAAAAGAGAGGAAAAAGCGTACTTTATTTTCTCTATCATCCAATAACTCCTTTATTTCAAATGTTGTGTTTTTTTGAGTACTTGGTTATTATAAACAACAAAGCAACCGATGTCAAAAGATAAAAAACATATATTTTTGTTTATTTTGCACAAACAAAATGGCCAAAACCAAAAGGTTACAACTTTGTAACCTTTTTAAAAAGCGCCTAAATGACAATTTTTGTCACTTGACTTGTGCATTTCAACAAAAATAAGCTTCATTTTTTCCCATTTAATTCCAAAAAACAGATTTTTTACTATAAATTGTGTCTATCCGCCTCTTTTCGACACTTAACCACAAAATATTGTTGCTTATTCATATTTATTTAAACACAGTATAATGACTTCTTTTGTGGAATAAAAGGACAAGATTTAATATATTATATGTACTTACTAGAAAAAATATGAAAAAATAAGAGGTGTGAAGCTCACACCCCTACATATTATATGTATTTAATTATCGGCATTATTCCGTTTTCGGTAATATCAATTACTGCGTAAGACGGACCCCCTTCTCTCGGTGACGAGAGAGAACCGGGATTCACATAATAAACTCCGTCTTCATATAATATATCAGCCTTGTGTGTATGACCGTAAAGCACAATATCATAGCAATTCTGCTTTGCTACTTCTTTTAGCCTTTCTATTCCGTGCTTTACATAGTATGTATGACCATGCGTGTAAAATATACGTTTTGTATCTATTGTCTCAAGGGCTACCGTCGGTAAAGCAGAAAAATAATCACAGTTTCCGCAAACTATGTGAAATTTTTTATTATCATATATATACTGAAAATCCTCAATATCCGAAGTCACGTCCCCCAAAAAGAAAATATGCTCGGCTTCATTCTCAACAGACAGAACCTTGTCGATGGTATTTGTTCTTTTATGGGAATCAGATATTATAACTATTCTCATATAAATCCCTTCTAAACCAAAATTTCATACATATATTATATTATACTGGCTATAGTAAGTCAAAACAAGGAGATTTTTTCCTGTTTTGGCATTCTGTAATCATTATATACGGAGGTTATGAAAAGTGCAAAACAAAAATTTTAACATAGGTGATTTAAAGGGAAAATCAAAAAATGAGCTTTTAAATATGTTGTCTTCAAGCGAAAAGGAAAAAATCACTTCCATCTTAAAAGACAAGGAAAGCCTTGACAGGCTTCTTAAAAGTCCGGAGGCCGTCAGTATAATGAATATGCTTAAGGGCAATAAAAATGGATGATTTAAGCAGCAAATTAGCTGAAATTTTAAACAACCCCGAAGCAATGCAGCGGGTAAAGAGTATGGCGGAAAATATTTTAGGTGAAAACGGCGACGAGGAAAAAACCGAAACTTCCGACATAACCGGGTTTTTAAATGCCGGTGAAATGGCAGGACTGATTTCCATTGTATCAAGGCTTAAAAATTCATCTGATAATCCCAGAAGTCAACTGCTTAACGCCCTAAAGCCACATTTAAGCAAACCCCGTCAGGAAAAGGTCGATACCGCAATTAAAATTTTAAAGGTTATTGAAATTTTACCGCTTGTCAAGGAAAGCGGGATACTTAATTTTTAAATTTAGCCAAAGCATTCAAACCCGAACTAACCTTAAAGGTCGGTTTTCAGGTGGCTTTTGGTTCATTGTCCTAAGGGGGTACTATAAATGGAAAGCGATTTTTCACGCAGCTGTGATGCCGCAATTGAAAGAATGAGAAAAATGAATGAAAAGTCTGCTTTCTATCTAGGCAAAAGCCAAAAGGAACCTCAAAATCAAAAAGAAACCCCACCGCCGCCTAAAGCTGTGCCCAAAAATCAAAGCTTTCTCTCTTCTCTTAATATTCCCTTCCTTGACGACCTTGCAAAAGATGGCGACTCGGCGCTGATTCTCGGGCTTTTACTTATTTTGATAAGCGAGCAAAGCGACAAAATGCTCCTTTTTGCACTGATTTATATATTACTTTAAAAAAACGCTATCGTAACGATAGCGTTTTTAATGCGTAATGCGTAATTATAAAGATAGCACCAACCCTTGCATTCCTCTGATGAGGAAGGTGGCACGACTTTGGCGTGACGGAAGGAGAGAAAAGAAAAATCTCTCCCTCCTCAGAGGGACCAAAGATGAGATTTACAATTCACATCGTAGGGGCGATGCCTGTGTGCTCGCCCATTTTTTCTCAATTTTTTTGGAACGACACACAGGTCGTTCCCTACAAAAACCCAAAATATGCAAAAAAGCCGTGAACTTCACGACTTTTTTATTTTTCTATATTATCCTCTGTAAAAAGTAAAACGTCTTCAACTTTACAATGAAGTATATTACATAAATCATTAAGTGTTACTGTGCTGATGGGGCGATTATGTTTTAATCTGTCGAGCAAACTGCGACTTATTCCGTATTCATTTATCAATTTATAGGTTGAAATGCCTTTTTCTTTAAGTGTCCTATATAACGGCTCGTAAGAAATCATCATATCACCTCATATATACTATATGTATAATGATAAATTCTACTCGTTTACTTGACAATACCCGATATAACGAGTATAATATTTATACTCGTTATATAGAGTATATATAGCTTTTAAAGGAGAAATGTGAAATGAAAAAGCTTTTATCCGTAATTTTGGCAATTTGTTTGCTGCTGACGATTATGCCACTTGGTATATTCAACTTGACCGCAAGTGCAGCAACAGCAATTACTGAAAATACTTTTAATACAAAATACGATGAATTTAAAACAAATAAATATCCTGATGGTAAAAAATATACAAACAATCCATCGGAAACCGGTGGATCTGAGTGTTTTGGATATGCAAACGAAATTGCAAAATATATTTATGGGTCTTATCCTACGACATCCGGTTCGGCAATATCTGATATAAGCAATGATTGGCAGATAATTCGTGGCGAATCCGGTATTGACCAATTGCATATCGGGGATATTGTTAGATATAGAGCAACTAATGCTGACCATTCCATATTTGTTTATAAAATTAGTGGTGACACAGTATATTATACCGATGCAAATGGAGGTAGCACATATAATTTAGTTGCATCAGATACTACAACGAAAACGACCCTAAAAACTAAAATAAAGCAATCGCTACTAGGTAATAGTGCTGTTGTAGGATATGTGGCTCATTACAAAGGATGGACATCACACACTCATTCTTATACATCTAGTGTAACAAAAGAAGCTACTTGTACAAGTGAAGGTGTCAGAACTTTCACATGTTCGTGCGGAAGTAATTACAACCAAGCAATAGCGGCATTGGGTCACGATTACAGCGGAGCAAGGCTACAGGAAACTGCCCACCCACACCAAATTTCACAAAGATGTGTACGATATAGCACGTGTGGTGGATTTTACTGGACAGGTGAAATCGGTTATGTTTCCGATTGTAGTAGTTGCCAAGCAAGTGCTCAAACCAGCGGTTATTATACCTATATCGTGCGTAACGGAAAGGCAACGATTATTGATTGTGATGAGAGAATAAGCGGTAATGTTACCATTCCCTCTACTCTCGGTGGTTGTCCCATTATAGTAATAGGTGAGGAAGCGTTCTATTATTGCAAAAATCTTATAAGTGTAACAATCCCAAATAGTGTTACAAGTATAGGCTATCGTGCGTTTTCTTGGTGTACTAGCCTTATAAGTGTAACAATACCTAACAGTGTTAAAAGTATAGGCGATTATGCTTTTTCTAGTTGTGATAGCCTTAGAACGATTACAATCCCTAACAGCATCACAAGTATAGGCGATGATGCGTTTT
>JAZNRN010000071.1:0-11292 GCA_045590775.1 Acutalibacteraceae bacterium | reverse complement strand
GTTTTTAGTATTCCCTATTTCCTCGACAAGCTCGTCCTCTGTTTTGACAATATTTCCGGGCAACTCTTCAAGTCCGAAATAAAATCCACGAAGCTCATCTCTGTATTCTTCCAAATCATACATATAGAAAATAATCGGCCTTTTAAGATTGGCATAATCAAAGAAAACGCTTGAATAATCGGTTATAAGCATATCGGAAATTACATACAATTCACTTATATCATCATAATCGCTTACATTATACAAAAATCCCTTATATTTATTAAAGTCAAAGTTGTTAGCGACAAAGTAATGTGCTCTGAAAAGAATTATGTATTCGTCAGATAATTTTTCTTTCAGTAAATCGAAATCTATCTCGTTTTTAAATACATAACCCGATTTGCCACTGTATTGATTATCCCTATAAGTCGGAGCGTAAAGAATAATCTTTTTGTCTTTTGGCAAATTTAAATCCTTCTTTATTTTTTCTAAATCTTCTTGGTTATGATTTGTCAAAAAGTCATTTCTTGGATACCCTACCTCTAAAATAATATCCTCTTTGCCAAGCGCTTTCATATTCCAAGCAGATGAAAATTTTTCACTTGCAAACGCACTTGGAGACAAAAAGTAAGAAAATTTCGAGGTTTCAATTTCATATCTTTTGGTTATTTCTGAAACGGTATTCATCGCATTTTCAAAGTGCTCCAAATCGCACCCGAGTCGTTTTAAAGGAGTACCGTGCCAACATTGTAAGAAAACCTGTTCCTTTTTAGGAAACATAAATTCAGGTATTTTGTAATTAAAAATCCAATATTTAGCTTTTGCGGTTTCCTTCAAAAACTCTTTACACTTAATGTTTAAAACACTTGTTTTTTCATCACACAAAAAAGCATATTTTTCAGGATTTGCAAAGCCCCAAACAAATCTATAATCACTAAATTCCTTCGAATTTCTGAGATAGTTATATATGGCTTTTGGGCTGTCATTAAAGCTATGACCATTAAAGCTTGCAAAAACAATGGTTTTATAATCAATTTTATTATTTTTTGCAATTCTTTGGTAATTGAATTTTCCAAATTCAAAAATACAGAATCTTATAAGCTTTCTGAAAATCGGGAATTTTTTTGCCAAATTTCTAATTATTGTACGAATAAGTCACACCTCATTTAATAGCGTTGAAAACTGACTGAGCCAATTTTTCTGTCGCCGTGCCGTCAAAATTCGGAACATATTTTTCCTTAAATAACTGTAATTTTTCAATATTGGGATTTATAAAGGCAAAACTTTTAAAAAGCTTGTCAGCATCATCAAAAACAAACCCCTCAAGCTCCTGCTTTAAATCGATATTGATACCTGTTGTTTGCTTGTATTTGTCGTAATCGTAAGCATAAATATAGGTCGGTACCTCTAGCGCTGCCGCTTCAGCTATAAAACCAGAATAATCAGTAATCACTCGGTCTGCCACACACAAAAGCTCAAGCGCCGAAAATTTATCAAGAGACAAAACATCATCGGTTTTGCAAAAGGAGCATTTCATATTTGGATGAAGCTTTACTATTAAAATTGAATCCTTTGGTTTTGAATGTATAAGGTCATCGACCTTATACTCATCATAATCCCTAAAAGTCGGAGCATATAAAATCACTTGTTTGCCGGCAATCTGTGGATACTCAATTTTAATTTTGCGGGAAATTTCTTGCCTGTTTTTAATTATATAGTCAATTCGAGGAAGTCCGATAGGCAAAAACCTTTCTTTCTCTGTGGCAAAGGCTTTTGAAAAAATGTTAATCATCGGTTCTTTTGCACAGGTTACAAAATCATAATTTCTGTGCATTTTAAGTGCTTTGGAGAGAGAAGCTTTTTTGTCAGACATACAGGCTGACCAACCAAAATTTTTCACTGCTAAAAGCGAGTGCCAAATTTGAAAAACCGTTAAATCTTTTTTGTGCTTTAAAACACTCACAGGAATTGAATAACCGTCAGTTATACAAACCTTTGATGTCGCCAAATGATACATTTGAGAAAAAATAACTCCGATGGATTTCAGCGCAGAAGAAAAGCTCCTTTCCATTCTGCGAGTAATCATAACCTGCTTTAGCGAAGGTGAAATTTCAGAAATTTTATCGCTTAATAAAACAAAATCAACAGAGGGAGTATTTGCCTGTCGGCTTAAAAACACGATTTTATCTTTGGTGGGGAAAAGTTTAAAAAAGAAATATATAACTCTCAAAGCGATGACTGCTAACGAGGCAAATATCTTCATAAACGCACTTCCCCTTTCTAACACATAAATATACTATTGTATTATATCATATAAAATGAAAAAAAGCAAAGTTTTTAATGAAATTTAACTTTTTTTGCAAAAAAACCTTCGGAAAAAATCCGAAGGTTTTAAAACATCAAATTTGCAGAAAATTGCTATGCTCTTTTAAAGATATTTTTAATAATAGTTTTTACCTCTGCAAAAGCAAACTTAGGGTTAAGACCCTTTAGTAATAATTTATTGTTTTCTCTGATTGGTTTCATAATAAATCCCAAAACAAAATTAGTAAATACTTGTGTTGTAAAAGAAGCAAATGCTGCTCCGCTTGCACCATAATACGGTATTAAAATGTAATTGAGCAATACATTAAATACAGCTCCCGAAAGATTGATAATCCACAAATATTTTTGCTTTTGTTCTGCCAAAATCCAAACATTTCGAATAGCCCCCATAAACGAGAACATTAGATACCAAACCAAAATTCTTAAAACCGGAACAGATGCTATATAGTCGTTTCCATATAAAAGATAGATAATCGGCTTTGCAAGAACAAAGAAAGCAATTGATTGAGCAAACGCTAAATAGGAAACAATCGAATAAAGCGAAGAAATATTTTTTTCATAATCTTTACTGTTTTCTTTTTTGTTTGATAAAATAAGAGGTCTGTAAGAATCAATTATTGCTATATAAACAAACTGCACCACACCGGCAGAGGTAATCGCCGCCGTATAATATCCGTTTTCCTTTTCATTTATCATATTAAGCAGCATTATGTGGTCAGTTGTTTGAAATGCAACAACCATAATTCCAGAAAGCATATAATGCTTACTTTTTGAAAGCATTGCTTTAGCTAGTGAAAAAGAAAAAGAAAGCCTTGTCTTCCCTATTTTAAAATAAATAATCAGTAATGAAATAGAAATTATACCATAATCAAAGCAATTAACCAAAGCAAACCAAAAAACGCTTTTGCTCGTAACCAAAAGGAAAATTTTATATAATGATACAAAAATGTAAGCCGCAAGCATTACAATAGATGAATACTTTGATTTAAGCTTATACTGAAACCAATATTGTATCATCTCAAGTGCTGAAAAAACAAGAGAAAAACTATAAAGAATACAAACCAAAATTGTAGTCTTTTCACCGGCATTTACTATAGTTGCAAAGGTGGTTATACCTAAAATACATAATATGGAAGACAAAAAATTAAGAAGCAAAGAGGTTCCTAAAATTTCTCCTTCCTTTTTGGGCGCCTCAACCAACTCGTGCACAAGTGTTGCATTAAATCCCAATCTCATAACAGGTAATGCAAATGCAAGAATTGAAGCTGCATAGTTAATTAGCCCGTAATTAGAAGGTCCTAAATAACGGGCTGAAATCATACCAATAATTAGTTGTATAACAGATTGTGCTATTTTACATCCAACAATCCATTTTGCATTGTTAAATACCTGTTTTGTGTTCATATAACTTTCCCTAAGGTTAAGTATTTAAATCCCACCGAAAACGGTGGGATTTATTGAATCTTGAATTTATGCGATTATTTGACCAAATTCATTGAAGGTATAGGTTTGTTCAATAAGAAGTCCGTTACCCTGCCAAATACGCAAGCTTTGATTTACAACCAACTCACCGGCATATTTTGCAAAATAATAATGTCCTTCGTAATACAATAATCCTTTTTCTATTCCTCTGCCATTTTCATAATAATAGTACTTACCGTTCTTTTCTATAATGCCGTTATACATTTTACCATCAGGTCCAAATTCATATCTACCGTTTCCTAAATCGCAATCGGTTATGTACGCATAGAAAATTTGATTGGTAACAATTTCACCGGCATATTTTGCAAAGTAATAGTCACCATTATATTTAATTAAGCCCTTTTCTACTCCACGTCCATTTTCGTAGTAATAGAGTTTGCCGTCTTTTTCAATTATGCCATTATACATCTTGCCATCAGGTCCAAATTCATATCTGCCTTTGCCTAAATCGCAATTTGTCATATACGCATAGAAAATTTGGTCGGTTATAATTTCACCAGCATATTTTGTGAAGTAATAATCTCCATTATATTTAATTAAGCCCTTTTCTACTCCACGTCCGTTTTCGTAGTAATAGAGTTTACCGTCCTTTTCCACTATACCCTGAAGCATTTTGCCATCGGCACCAAACTCATATTTACCTCGTGGCAAATCACAAGCAGTTACGTTTGCATAATAAATCTGATTTCTAACCAATTTACCTGCATATTGAGCGTAATAATAATCTCCGTCAATCTTTATTAAGCCCTTTTCTACTCCACGTCCGTTTTCATAATAGTAGAATTCACCGTCTTTTTCAACAAGTCCCTGTAGCATCTTGCCATCTGCGCCAAATTCATATCGACCCTTAGGCAAATCACATGCAGTTGTATTAGCATAGTAAATTTCGTTTGTCACAAGCTTGCCATCGTACTTAGCGCAATAATAATCGCCTTCGAACTTAATAAGACCGGCTTCAACACCCTTACCATTCTTGTAATAATATTTAACACCGTCAATTTCAATAACGGTTCCTTCGGCCGACATTCCAAGCACCTTGCCATCAGGACCAAATGCGTATCTACCCTTAGGTAAATCACAATTTGTATCCCAAGCATACATAATCTTGTTAGTAGCTAAAACACCATCATAGGTTGAGAAATAATAATTTCCTTCATATTCGAATAAATATTTCTCCATACCCATACCGTTTTCAAAATAACGGTATTCGCCGTTTACAATGTGAATACCCTCAAGCGGTATAGCGGGAGCTCCGGTTTCACCAAAATCATACCATATATCAGGTGATGTTTTTGTTACATAAAAATCAAGTCCTACGCAACGGTAACCATTTTTGAAGAGGTATCTCTCTCCATCAATTTCATACCAGCCCTTTAAATAATAAGTTGGTCCGTAATAATAGCGAGTACCCTTGAAGTTTTTAGCCCAAACGCCACTTGTAATCGAACCGTCGGCATTGAAGTTATAATAAACATCGCCTTGCCTATAGTAACCGCCCTTGGCATTATAGTTAGAATGGAAATAATGCCATTTGTCGTTTATCATATGCCAACCGGTTTGCAATACACCGAGCTTTGAATAACGATAAGCCGAAGCACTTTCATCAAAGAATACACCTGTGTATTTACTTTGACCTACACAAATACCGTCATCGCCAAAGTCATAATAATAACCGTCAATTAAAGCTATTCCGGTTGTTTTTTGACCATCTACATAGTACTCTGCACCGCCCTTAACGGTCACCCAACCGTTTTTAAGGGCTTTATTCAATGTATAACTATCCTCAAATTCCTTATAAACCGAGCTGAAATATGCACCTGATTCATCATTATATGCAGTATTTACAAATGGATATAAATCATACTCAGCTTGATTTTCAGGCTTTTGAGCAAAAGAGTAAAGTGCACTTGCACGCAAATAAATTGTGTAGCCTATACTACCGCTATTAACAATATTAAGCTTACCTTGATTTGTCCAAGCGGCATCGTCCTTTGGTGTTAACTTAACACCACTTACAATACAAATCGGATTAGCCATTGTAACATCAATAGCTTGGGTTTGGCGTTTCCAATTCAGAGTAAGCGTGAGTTCATTTGTTTCCTCATTAAATGATGTGCCTGAAAGAGCAAAATAATCATTCATAAGAGTAATGTTTGAATAATCAACATCAAAATTCTTATCAAATTTCATCACAGGAGTAACTGTGGTTAAATCGCTTACACGTTGGGCCAATTGACACAGGAACATCCAAGCGTTTGCGCCCTCAATATCAGCACCGGGGAGCATATAAACCAAGTCGTTAAGCTTTTCAGGTATATCAATTTTTGACATATCAATGGCAAAGATATATGATGTTTCCATATCCTTAGCCGGATCAATAACATTGTAGGTTATCGAATCTTCAGTAGTGGAATTTGAAACCTTTCTGTCCCAAGCAAGCTGTCTGTCGCCTGCTGTTGCTTGGTCAAAATCAAATACTGCTTCACCTTGATCAAAAAGAGATACTTCAATAGTCGAAGTTGGGGCACCTTCAACGTTTGCAAGTGTCACCAACAATGTAACAACCTTTACATTAGCAGATTCTTTACCTATAAAGTAAAGTCCATCAAAGGTTCCGGCTGCCTTATTATTCATATCTAATGCAATGTCTTTTGCATTTATTGCGACAGTTTTGCCTTGATAAGTAGCTTTAAGCGGAAGTGCCAATTTAGAACCGTAAACCGCATTAACAGCTGATTTTGTAAAGAATACTGTTTCGGGAACAACTATATTTAAAAGCTTTGTTGCAAGAATTTCCTCGTCGTGCATCAAGTAAACTTCTACTTCACCATAAGCTTTTGCAGTAAATGTTCCGTCTTCGGCAATGGTGCCCATATTAGTATCAGAAACTGCAAAATATGTACCAACAGGTAATTCAGCTGCGTTACCTGTAGCACTTACTCCAAAGGCTGAAAGCTTAACAGAAGAATTAGGGGTTAAATAGTCATAGTCACTTTCGATAACTGCATGGTCAAAAGCTGTAGAGCTCGGAGCGGTAGAAACCATCATAAGAGATGTACTAACTGAACGGTCAAAGCCGTCGGAAGGTCTGTTAACTACAGATAAAGCATCGTCACCCTCCTGCTTTGCAACGAAGGTCGAAGAACCGCCACCGTCAAGGTTAACAGCGTTATAGCAACCGGCCTCAAGCATAATTTGAGCAATTTCCTCGTAGCTTCCGCCACAAGAAAAGGGTTCTTGTCTTCCGTCGAGTACCATTAACACTACCTTACCGGTTTTGGTAATACCAACTGCTGTACGGCTTGCACGATTACTTTTATAATTATCACTTGCAGTCACAACAATTTTACCATCTTTAACTAAGGTAGCTCCAAAGGCTGCAATTCCCTCTGCAACCTGACCTTTATATTTGTTGTTATATTCGTCAGTAGTAGCAATAATCGGTGTTCCGTCTTTAAGAATACCGAAAAATCCATTAGCGTTAATCGAGTGATATTCAACACCACCCATAACAAGCAAACCGCCCGGCTCACCCGTTGACATATCAAACCCTGCACCATTTGTAGCTGCTATTACATTGTAATTTTCAATATACTGCTCACTTGTAGGATTACCGTACTTTTCCTGTGCGGCATTTGCTTGTTCGATAACTCTTTGCATTGCCCAACCGCTTGATGGGTCATTGTTGTTATAATTCGCATAAATATTAACATCATCACGGGTTAAATCAGCAGTAGCAAGATAATAAACCATTTGCTTGTTATCTTTGGTGGTTGCCTGCTTAATATCCTGTGTTATACCGGGGGCCAAGGTAGAGGTAGTTGTAGAGAAAACATCAAAATAGCTGTCTTCAACCGCTTCTACATAGTCACCTGCTAACTTACATATATAATCAGCAAAGGTATAGCAACAAGCCTTTCTTAAATCATTAAGATTTGAAGAATTAAAATCACGTGTTCCCTCTAAGGTTGAAACCACTTTATTTTCGATATAAGTATTTAAAACCTTTTCACGCAAAGCGGCACGAAGAGTAACACCGTCTAATCTGTTTTTGATGAAATACTCTGCCCTGTCCTGCATAGACAAATCCTCTGTAAAATACAAAAGGAAGGCGTTAGTAAGGTCACCGTAATAATAATTTTCTGTATCAAGCTCGTTCATAATATAAAAAGCATCAAGGTCGCCGATTATATCTGTATCGCTAAATGATTCAATTTCACCGTCAAATGCAACACCCAAAATATCCTTTGCTATTGTGCTTACCATTTCTTCTACAGTACCGGTAACGCCGAAAGCATCAGCCGCACTTAAAAGGTCAACCAAGTCGCCTGCCCAACCACCAACATCGGCATGGTTAATACTTGATTTATTGGTATATGTAATATCCATTGTACCAAACATATGACCGATATCAACATAGTCACCGTTTGGCAAATACATATTTTCGATATTTTTGAGAGAGGTTAGGTAAATCTTTTCTTCATCAGGAATACCATTATTATTATCCTCTTGAACCATTTCTACGAAAGCAGCAAAATTTTCGTCCTCGTAGCCTGCCATAATACCCCAAGAGCCAGTGTTATATCTGTCAACACCGGTTCTTATATATTTGATTACAAGTGAAAGAGGGTCGGCAGTGGAATCAACCTCATAGGTATAAGCATATGCCAATTCCTCCAAAAAGCCCAAATATCCTATAAATGTTTCGTAATCATAAATAGTATTTGGGTCATACACTTCCTCAGCCGAGGCAGTGAACATTTGTGTCGGTAACAAACTAAATAACATCATCACCGACAAAATAACTGCTAATAGCTTTTTAGAAAGTTTTTTCATATTCTTCCTCCTATTTCGATATTAAAATAGCTATGATTTTAAACTTCAAAAATTATTTTCCTAAGGCCAATTTCTTAATTCTTATAAGATCGAGAATATTAAGCCTTCCGTCGTCATTAAGGTCAATAACCGTTGAATAAACGTTCTCATCTAATACATCAATCTTGAGCATAATTCTCCTAAGCTTTACAAGATCCATTGCGTCAAAATCACCGTCACCGTCAATATCGGGAATAGCGATTTTTTCTATCGCAACCGTTTCAACATAACCGCAAGTCAAGCAAGTGTGAGTTTTACTACCCTCTTGTGAATAAGTAGGCTCTTTTGTTAATGTCCACTCACCATATGTATGACCGAGAGCATCAATATATGTGTCAACAACTACATTGTCGCAGAAGCTACAGGTATGTGTAGTATATCCCTTTTCTGTGCAAGTAGGAGCGGTCACAGCATCTGAATATGTATGATTTGTACATATCCACTTACCGTCAGTATAGGTATAAGTATCTGTTGATGTGGAAGGAGTTGCAGAATTAGCATTTTGTAAAATAGCAGGAACAATCGGGATTTCAGCATAGGTAGCAGTCTCTTGATTCAATTGATAAGTAATTGTTTGTGTACCTACTGCTGTTTTCAAAACACCTGTGCCGGTACTGTAAATATTAGCACCGTGTTCTGTTGTGTAAATGTGACCCTTTGTTGCATCAAATGTACCATCAACTCGAACGGTAGCGTCAAATAAGTCGGCATCCGTTCTTGTGTGGGTTTTGCCTGGAGCATATGTTATGGGAGAAAAGGTTGCATCCTTATTATTTCTAAAAATATAATTTCCCCAATCTTCAATGTCATAAAGATATATGTTTATGCCATCCAAAAGCTCACCATACGCACCTTTTTCAAGGTTTATTACAGAACCGGGAAGCATTGCAACATCCTGACCCATGTAAACCTTACTGCCTGATTTTGCGGTAATGGTAATATTTCCGTTTATGGGTAACTCATATTCGTCAGAATTGATTGTACTTGTGCTGATTTTAAGTGAAATCGGAGAAACAGTCATTTCACTGTTTTCGCTGAGTGTTATGATTAGTCGATCTGTTGCACCATCATATCTTTTTGTAACAGAACCGCTTGTAAGATTAAACATAGCGTCACTGCTTGCAAAAGCTGCAACAGATGAGGAAACCTCTGTTTTACTCATAAATATAGATGTATAACAATTCTCAGATGCACCGGCTTCAATAGTGAGAGGAACCTCAATATTTTGGATATAATACTGTGCCATCGGGAAAACGCCGTTTTCCATCTGCGTAGATTGTGTACCGCCACGGAAATCCTCTATCTGAAAATTCTCATAAATATGTGAACCACTTTTTGCTGTTACAGAGCCGCCACCGTAAATATAGCCCCAAGCATAAAGTGCACCACCATTATTTACGGTGATTGTGGAATTATCATTCATATAAACATAACTGCAAGGACCGGATGGTGCACCACCTGAAGTTTTACCACCTCGGCATAAGCCATGCTTTGCCGAAAGGCTGATAGCACCGTTTACAGAAATATTGGCACCACTTGCCATAGTAAGCTTGCTGTAAACATAAGGTTGCTGCCATGCGTTTGCTGTAGCACTGAGTAAAGGCATGCCGGTATATCCTACTGAATCGGGAGTAGTTGTATAAAGTGTATGAGCACTGTCAAAAGGAATAAGCAGTGTAACACCCGCCGGAATTGTATAATCTGCTGCAGGTAATGTACCGCTTGCCATCAAAACAATGGTTTTGTTAGAAGAAGCGGCAAATAGTCCTGCTTCACTTAAATCATCAAATAAGTATTTTTCGTTGTCGGCATAGAAATAAGCCTTTGAATCTTTATTATTTGAAAAAACTGCCTCAACTGCAATATCATTAACAACAGCTATACTATAAGTTGCACTTGATGACAAAATCTGTCGTGTATCGGCATTTACCCAAGCGTAAAAGCTATAACCCGAAGCGGGGGTTGCAACAACATCAAGGGCACCGTCATTAACAGTAACTACCTCACCGGTTGCAACCGATGTGCCTTCTGCAGTAATACTACCGTAAGAAGAAACAAAGTTTATTGTTACATTTGCAGAAGCAGAAGCTGCTTCATAATCAAAATTGCTAAGTTTTAGCGATGCAGTGTTACTCGAAATTGCCTTTCTACCGATAATTGACATTGTAATTGATTCGCCTGCACCTAAGACAACGGATTTTGTGCCCGTTGCGGCACTTTCGGAAAAGCTTTTATAATTTGAAGCAGAATAATCAAAAGAAACCGTAGCGGTAGAACCACCTGTATTTGTAATTGTAATCTCGTTGGTGGTTTGGCTTAAATAACCGCCCTTTGCAGTCGCAGTTACTGTATCGCCTGAAGCTGAAACATTACTAGCAGTATCTGTAATAGAAATTTTGCCGTCTAAAACACTAACTGTATTTCCGGCAAAAACTTGTAACGGCATAATAGCGACTATCATTACAAGTGCCAACAAAATTGGAAAAATGCGTTTTGAAATTTTCTTAAACATAAGAATATCTCCTTTTAATCATTTTTGTATATAAAATTCATATATCAAAGTATATAAATATTAATTGTGATTTTCTATTTTATATATTCAGTATATGGTTTATCTAAATCTATTATAGT
>JAZNRN010000070.1:0-22834 GCA_045590775.1 Acutalibacteraceae bacterium | reverse complement strand
AGCAGGTATTCCTGAAGATGATCCCCGCAACCCTGCTGTTATAGCAGATAATGTTGGTGATAATGTTGGCGATGTTGCCGGTATGGGCGCAGATCTTTACGAGTCGTATGTTGGCTCAATTATCTCTGCCGCTGCGTTGGGTGTGGCAGCACTTCACTCAATCGAAGCATTGGCTTTGCCTATGCTGTTGGCTGCTATCGGTGTTGTTTGTTCCATAGTTGGAACATTCCTTGTAAGAACAAAGGAAAAAGCATCTCAGAAACAACTTCTCGGTGCGTTGTCACGTGGCACAAATTTCTCGGCAATTCTTATTGCGATTTTATCTTTACCGATAGTATATTTCGTTTTAGGTAAACAACATTGGACTCTGTATTTTGCAATTCTTGCAGGCTTGGTAGCAGGTGTGCTTATAGGTCAGGCAACTGAATATTACACATCTGACTGTTATAAACCCACCAAAAATCTAGCGTCCTCCTCTCAAACCGGTACAGCAACAGTAATTATTAGTGGTTTGTCAGTTGGCATGCTTTCTACACTTTTGCCGATTATTATAATAGCTGTGTGCGTACTTGTTGCCTACTTTGTGTCGGGCGGCGGAAACGACGCTTCTATGGGTCTTTACGGCATATCGCTGGCTGCGGTGGGTATGCTATCCACTCTTGGTATTACACTTGCTACAGATGCTTACGGCCCCGTGGCTGATAATGCGGGTGGTATTGCTCAAATGGCAGGATTGGATGAAAAGGTAAGAGAGAGAACTGATGCTTTGGATTCTCTTGGCAACACAACAGCCGCAACCGGCAAAGGTTTTGCTATTGGCTCTGCAGCGCTTACAGCTTTGGCACTGATAGCTTCTTATATCGATAAGGTAAAAACCATTGAGGGCGGTGCTGAAAAAATTGCCAATCTTAATATTACTAACCCCACCGTTTTGGTTGGTTTGTTCATAGGTGCATGCTTGCCATTTGTGTTTGCAGCTCTTACAATGAATTCGGTTGGCCGTGCAGCACAGAGCGTTGTTATTGAGGTTCGCAGACAGTTTAGAGAAATCAAAGGGCTTATAGACGGTAAAGCAGAGGCAGATTATGCAAGCTGTGTTGACCTATGCACAAAGGCGAGTCTTCGTGAAATGGTGCTTCCTACAGTTGTTGCAGTAATTGTACCGATTATTGTTGGTATAGTTCTTGGTAGCACAGGTGTTGTTGGTATGCTTGCAGGAGCCACTGCATCCGGATTTTTGATGGCTATATTTATGTCAAATGCAGGTGGCGCTTGGGATAATGCTAAGAAATATATAGAAAGCGGCACATATGGCGGTAAAGGTTCAGAAAACCATAAAGCTACTGTAGTGGGCGATACCGTAGGTGATCCTTTTAAGGATACTGCAGGACCGGCGATAAACATTCTTATCAAATTGCTTTCTATGGTTTCTATAGTGTTTGCAGCTTTGGTAACTTATTGTTCTATTTTATAATTAGTATGGCATTGGTTTTTGTACATATTTTGTTTATGTAATTAAATTATAATCATTCAAAAAAGCAAGTCTTTAGACTTGCTTTTTTGTTATATAATAAGCCACACTTCATAATGGGTGCGTCTTAGCAATATTTTGTAATTATTTTATCATTTTTGTAGGTTGGGATTTTGGGTTCGGCAGAGAATATAGTCTATACTAACATTATAAAAATCTGCAAGCTTAATCAAGGTTTCGGTCGGGGGAACTCGTTCGCCGTTTTCAAATTTCGAGAGCAAAGCTTGTTCAATGCCTGTTTTCATCTGCACAGCAATTTGTGTATATCCCTTCTTTTTTCTCAATAATTTTAAATTGTTTTTCACAAAACCACCTCTAATGACATTATGTCATAATTCATAGTTGACAAATATGACGATGTGTCATATAATTGTGGTATCATAATTTTTTGTTGTTTTGGGAGGAAAGGAAGATGAAATATTGCGCAAAATGCGGGAAAGAATTATTTGACGAAGCAGTCTTTTGTGTCGGTTGTGGTTGTCCTGTTGAATGCAGTGAAATAAAAAGGACAAAATTCTCTGTATTTAAGCAAAACAGAAAACAATTGATAATGGTCTTTTCTGTATTTTTTATAGTTTTTGCCGCAATTACAATATTGTTGCTAACTTCGAGCGGTTATGATAGAGCCATCGATATGTATCAATATTTGCATTCCGATCTTGGACAAATGGGCAAAAGTTTAAGTGTGTCTGGCGCAATTGAGTGGCAGCAAAAGGTGAATGCTGCAAAGGCGGCTCTAATACCTTATTATATAGGGATTGGCATATCTGGTGTGCTCGCAATAGCATCACTCATAGGTGATATTATATTATTTGTCGGTAAAAAGAAAATAAACAATAATTTTTAAGGAGTATGATATGAAATATTGCAGTTATTGCGGAAAACAATTATTAGACGAGGCGGCTTTTTGTGTTGCCTGCGGTCGTGCAGTCGGAAGTAATGAAGTAAAGAACGAGAAGACAAATATTGAGGCAGAAAAAAAGGAAGTAAGTTATGACGACTGTGTCAAATGCGCAGTCACAACCAATATTATAAGTGCTATTGTAATTATGATAGGTGTTGCTTGTTGGCTTTTTGTAAGCATATTTATTGGCGCACTTTTATGTCTGGTAGCGGAATTTATTGCTCTTTATCCTAATACAAAGGTACAAAACGCTTTTAAGCAGAACGGTATAACAGGCAACTCAAAGGAAATGAAAGCAAAGAGAAAAGCGATAATGAAGGATTTAAGAGGTAAAAGTATTGCCTATTCATTTTCAATGGTATTGGCAATTATTTCTCTTGTATTATTAGTCTTTTTCCTTATGTTTTTCTAAGAGGAGAAAAAATGAAATATTGTACATATTGCGGAAAGCAATTATTAGACGAAGCACGTTTTTGTGTTGCTTGCGGTCGTGCGGTTAATCAAGCAAGCAACCAAATGGAAAACAATTTACCACAAAACAATAGTGCTTTATTAAACACATTATCTCAAAGGCTTAATACAAATGGTATAATCTGGCTTGTTATCGGAATATTGCAAATTATAGGTGGTATTTTCATAGATTATTTTTTGCTAATTGTTGGTGTTTTAAACATAATTTCTTCTGTCCAAGATATGCAATACAGCAAAACTTTATTAGAAAATCCAACTGGAATAGTAGCAAGGTTTGAACCTATAACCGCACCGATAATAGCATTAGTATATAACCTTGTTATCGGCGGTGTGATAGGTGTATTAGGTTCGATATACTATTTTCTCGCTATAAGAAATTTTGTTATGGAAAACAAAGCTGTTTTTGAAAAGTATTAAATGAACGTTCAATTTAATATGTAATAGATTAAAAACACCTCTGCATAAAATTAACAGAGGTGTTTTGTTATGAATAAAAAAATTCGCTCCTACATAATTGCAATACTCATACCGCTTGCAGTGGGTGGATTATCTGCCCTTTTGACAAGTGGCGGTACAGAGTTTTACGAAACGGTTGCAAAGCCGTCACTTTCTCCGCCCGGAATAGTTTTTCCGATTGTTTGGACACTGCTTTACACGCTTATGGGTATTAGCAGTGGGATGATTTATAACAGCGAGTCCGGAACACAGGTTATGCGGAACAATGCCTTGGCGGTATATGCCTTACAGCTTGTAATAAACTTTTTTTGGAGCATAGTTTTCTTTAATTTAAAGGCGTTTTTACCGGCTTTTCTTTTAATTTTGGTTCTGTGGGTGCTTATCGGAATAATGATTATAAGATTTTACAAAATCAACAAAACTGCCGCACTTTTGCAAATACCATATTTTTTATGGGTGAGTTTTGCGGCATATCTTACACTTATGGTTTATCTGCTCAACAAATAAATTTTGCAATCATATACAATGACGTAGTTTTAAAAAAATTAAGCGCACCCAATAAGGGTGCGCTTTGGCTATATTGTATCCTTATTTTATCATCTTTTTAATTTGTGGCAGTGAAAACAAAACAGCGGCGCCGATGGTTGTTATTATAAGCTCGGGCAACATATATGAGCCGTTATAGGTAAGTGAGTAAATCCAACTGTCTCCCGATGCAAATACGCCGAAAATTATAACACCTGACAAGAAGTGACATACAAAGCGTATGAACAACGCAAGGGTTATACCGCAGAACATTTTAAAGATGTTGTTTTTGCCAAAAACAGCTGATAAACCGAGCGCTGTAAAGGGTATAATATAATCAAGGAAAATTGTACCGATTAAAGCGGCGGGTGTCAGCCCCCAACCGAAAAGCCCGTCCATAGTTATTCCGAACAAAAGCTGCAAAAGGGAATAACAAAAAGCCCCGACAAGACCTTTCTTTGTTCCAAGCATAAAGGAAAGCATAACTATGGGCAGCATTGAAAAGAGTGTGACCGAGCCACCCATTGGCATTTTGTAAACCTTTATGAGACTTAATACGGCAGAGAGTGCCACGAAAACAGCACTCAGGGTTAGCGAATAGATTTTGTTTGTTTCTTTTTTTTCCATTTTGAATTTCTCCTTAAAAAGCCAAAGCGTTCAAACTTGAATCAGATCTTGAAGCAAGTATTTTTCGCTTTGTATTGTTAAAATACTCGTAAATCCGTTAGGATTTACTGCGTTTTGTGCCTCGCTAATCAAAAAATACTTTATTTACAAAATTCTGCGACCTTAAAGGTGCAGCTTTTCGAGTGAATTTTGGTGAAGCGAAGCGCATAAGGCCAACGCATATGCGTGACAATAAGCCAAAAGTTGCCTAAAAACTACCCTTTAAGGCAGGTTCTTAGTTTGAACGCTTTGGCTTAGCTGCAATAGCCTTTAAAGGAGGGTTTTCTGCCTTCCGGATAAACAGAAAAGCCACAGGCAATTCTACCTGTGGCAATACATTTCACGTATTTCCCTACGGCGGCATTATCCGCATCAGGTTAAAGGTCGAAGTTAAAAACTTCCTCTCAGCACGGTTTCACCGGCTCCCTATTGCAAGGAGATTATAACACCGCACAAAAATCTTGTCAAGAATTTTTTTGAAAGAGTGTTATTATTGTTGAAAAAAGAATATGGAAGATGTATAATATTATGATAGAGAAATATTATTTGGAGTAATGTATGAGGATAGTTTTTTATACGCTCGGCTGTAAGGTAAATCAGTACGAAACCGAGGCGGCAAGAGAAATTTTTATAAAAAACGGATATACTGCTGTTACACAAGGCGAAGCCTTTGATGTGGCGGTAATAAATTCTTGCACCGTAACCGCCGAAAGCGACAGAAAAACCCGACAACTTCTTCACAAGCTCAGAAGAGAAAATCCAAACAGTATAATTGTTCTAACAGGGTGTATGGCGCAGACGCTAAAGACCGATACGCAGGAATTACAGGCTGCAGACATAATCGTCGGAAACACAGATATTAGAAGAATTATCGAGCTTGTAAATGAGTATAAAAAGGACAAAAAACGTATTGTCTCGGTTGTTGCACACGAAAAAGGTGAAGAATTTAACACGCCGAGCATTTCCTCTTTTGCCGAGAGAACACGTGCATATATGAAAATTGAGGATGGCTGTGACCGGTTTTGCACCTACTGTATAATCCCCTATGCAAGAGGCTTTGTTCGCTCGAAACCGATTGATGAAATAAAGCGAGAAGCAGAGCACTTGGCACAAAAAGGCTTTATGGAGGTAGTGCTTGTCGGAATAAATCTTTCTTCATTTGGCAAAGGTCAGGACAAAGACCTTTGTGATGCGGTAGATGCGGTTTGTTCGGTAGAGGGTATAAAACGAGTGCGGCTCGGCTCTTTAGAGCCCGATTATATAAGCGATGAAATGTTGGAAAGGCTTAAAAATCAGGAAAAATTTTGCCCGCAGTTTCATTTGTCGTTGCAGTCGGGCTGTGATGATACCCTCAAGCGTATGAACAGACATTACGATACGGAATTTTATTATGATTTGGTAAGCAGAATAAGGAAAATTTTTAATAATCCGTCGATTACAACTGATATTATGGTCGGTTTTGCAGGAGAAGGCGAAAAAGAATTTTTGCAAAGTGTAGAATTTCTTAAAAAAGTCGGATTTGCCAAAAGTCATGTTTTTGCTTACTCCAGAAGAAAGGGAACAATCGCCGATAAAATGCCCGAACAGGTGACAAACGCCGAAAAATCAAGGCGTGCAAGGATTATGGCGAGTGCGGCGAAGGAGTCAGAAAACGCCTTTTTGAAAACCCAAATCGGCAAAGAGGAAGATGTTTTGTTTGAAACGCAAGACAAAGAATTTCTTTTTGGATATACTAAAAATTATTCGAGAGTGGGCTTAAAGGCAGACTCTTCACTTATTGGAAAAATTGTAAGGGTTAAAATCACATCGGTAAACAACGGTATTTGCTTTGGCGAAACCGTTTAAACCCAAAAGCCTTAAAGGGAGGAAGATTTATGGATTGCAAGAAATTTTTTGAAAGCTTAAAGGGCAGAAGAATTGCTATGTGCGGAATAGGTGTCAGCAACACTCCGCTTATTTTGGACTTTTTGAAAAAGGGCGCTATGGTTTATGCCTGTGACCGAAGAACAAGAGAAATGATAGGAAATGTTGCAGAAGAACTTGAAAAAGCGGGAGCAGAGCTTCGCCTGGGAGAAGAGTATCTCGACAATCTGGAGGTTGACATAATCTTCAGAACTCCGGGTATGAATTGGAATTTACCCCAGCTTGATGCCGCCCGCAAGAAGGGTATAGCAGTAACGAGCGAGATGGAGGTCTTTTTCGACCTTTGCCCTGCAACCATTTTTGCGGTAACGGGTTCTGACGGAAAAACAACCACAACAACCCTCATTGCAAAAATGCTTGAAGCAGAGGGCAAAAAGGTGTTTGTCGGCGGAAATATCGGTAAGCCTTTATTGCCCGAAATAGAAAATATAACAGCAGAAGATTTTGTTGTGGTTGAGTTGTCCTCCTTCCAACTGATTTCTATGAGAAAAAGTCCCGATGTTGCGGTTGTTACAAATGTGGCGCCCAACCATTTGGATGTTCATAAGGATATGGATGAATATGTTGAAGCAAAACGAAATATTCTTATGCATCAAAACGCATTTTCACGTACTGTTTTAAATAGAGATAATGAAATAACAGAAAGCTTTAGAGATTATGTCAGAGGTCAGTCTTTAGGGTTTAGTATGGAGCGACAGCTCAATAATGGTGCGTGGTTGTCGAGTGATGGGTATCTTCACATGGCGTATAGAGGAATGGACGTTCCGGTTATGCACAGAAGCGAAATTAAGATTTTAGGCGACCATAATGTCGAAAATTATCTCACAGCTATTACTGCGGTTTGGGGCTATGTGGGTCTTGATTCAATCAAAAAGGTTGCAAGCTCCTTTGCAGGTGTTGAACACCGAATCGAGTTTGTAAGAGAGGTTTGCGGAGTTAAATTTTATAATGATTCTATCGCTTCAAGTCCCACAAGAACTATAGCAGGGCTTAAGGCCTTTTCGCAGAAGGTTCACCTTATCGCCGGCGGTTATGATAAGCATATACCCTTTGAGCCGATGGTGCCTTACATCATAGATAAGGTAGAAAAACTATATCTTTGCGGTCATACTGCTGATAAAATAGAAAAGGCTGTAAGAGATTCGGCTGATTACAAGGGAACACCCGAAATCATCAGAGTAGCCGACATTAAAGAAGCTTTGATGGCGGCAGTGGAGAACACAAAAGAGGGCGACATCGTAACATTAAGCCCTGCCTGCGCTTCCTTTGACGCTTTTCCGAATTTCGTGGCAAGGGGTAATTATTTTAAAGAATTGGTAAATGAGCTTTGATGAATATGAAAGAAAGACTATTCGAATTATCAAAAGCCGACGCAATCGGCAATATTTCCGAGGCTTCGGATTTGGCTTTTAATATGCTTTGTGAGCATATCCCCTGCGAAAGAGGAAAGGGGCTTACCTTTTTTGGCTTTTTAAAGGGCGAAAGTGATTATACTATTATGCTTGACAGCCATATCGACGAAATAGGAATGATTGTCACAGATGTCAGTGATGATGGTTTTTTGACAGTATCAAATGTCGGCGGAATTGATATAAGAGCTTTGCCGTCCCGTCGTGTAAAAATTCACGGCAAAGAGGAAATAATTGGTGTTTTTGCTGCCACTCCGCCCCATTTGTCACAGGGCGAGGAGCAATATACCGATATAACGCAATTAAAAATTGATACCGTACTCGGCAAAAGGGCAAAAGAAGTGATTTCTGTTGGCGATTTTGTGACCTTTTGTAAAGAGCCTAAGGAGCTTTTAAATGAAAGGGTAACGGGAGCTTGCTTTGATGACAGAGCCGGTGTTGTCTGCCTTATCGAAACAGCAATTCGCCTAAAAGAAGAAAAATTGCCTGTAAATGTTGTTTTTAGCTTTACCGACGGTGAGGAATTGGGGCTTCGGGGTATTCGCCCTGCTGCATTTAAGATAAATCCCGATGAAGCTGTGGCAATTGACGTAACCTTTGGTACGGCCGCTGATGTCAAAGCAGAGGAATCAGGCGAGCTTTCAAAAGGAGCGCTTATAGGTGTGTCACCCTGTCTTGACAGTACAGTTTCCAAAAAAATGATAAGTCTTGCAAAAGAAAAGGAAATACCTTATCAAATAGAGGTTATGTCGGCTACAAGCGGTACAAACGCCGATATGCTATCTGTTACGAGAGAAGGCGTAAAGACGGGAACGCTGTCGATTCCGCTTCGTAATATGCATACAGATTGTGAAATTCTTGATTTAAAGGATTTGGAATATACGGTAGAAATGCTTTGTGAGTATGTGAGAAACGGCGGTGTAAAGAATGCTTGAAAACTTAAAAAAGCTTTGCAATTTAGATGCGGTTTCAGGCGATGAAGGAGCCGTCAGAGATTTTATAATAGGTGAAATTGCACCCTTTTGTGAATACAGAACAGATAATCTCGGAAATATCATAGCCTTTAAAAAAGGCAAAAAAACACCGAGCAAAAAGGTTATGCTCGACAGTCATACCGACGAGGTAGGACTGATAATTACGAGTATTACGACAGATGGATTTTTAAAATTTTCTACTGTCGGCGGTATTGATGTGTCGGCTTTGCTTCAAAGAAAGGTTTTAATAAACGGAAAAATTAACGGTGTAATTTCCTGTCGTCCTGTGCATTTGCTGTCAAAGGAGCAAAAGAAAAAGCTGCCGAGTGCAGATAGTCTTTATATTGATATCGGTGCTGATACTAAAGCACAAGCCGAGGCTTGCGTTTCGTTGGGTGAACGTGCAGTGATTTGCGGAGAGTTTATGGATTTGGGCGAAAGAATTATTTCAAAAGCCCTTGATGACAGAGCAGGCTGTGCGGTTTTAATCGACCTAATCAAAACCTATGATGAATATGATTTTTATGCCACTTTTTCGACGCAGGAGGAGGTAGGTCTTAGAGGAGCCAGAGTTGCGACTTATGCCGTAAATCCTGATTGTGCAATAGTACTCGAAAGCACAACTGCTGCCGACATAAGCGGTGTCGAGGAAGCAAAGCAGGTATGTAAATTGGGACTTGGTCCGGCAGTGTCTTTTATGGACAAAGGAACTATTTATGATAAAGCTTTTTACAATGCGGCGATTTCCTCCGGTATTCCTTGCCAATCTAAAACACAGGTTGCAGGAGGGAACAATTCGGGAGCGGTGCATCTTTCTCGTGAGGGGGTAAGAACCATTGCAATTTCCTTGCCTACAAGGTATTTGCATACCGCTTCAACAGTAGCCTGCGTTTCGGATTTAGAGAATATGCGAAAATTAGCAGAATATATGTTAAAGGGCATTGCAAGCGGTGAGATTTAATGATACGACTTGTAAACGAGCTTCCTGATTTAAAGGCGAAAAATGCTGAATATATAAAAATTCGTTGTCTGTATGAAGCATATCGCAATGATGACAAGGTGCTGTTTTGGGTTCAAGATGACAACAAAGCGATTATATCTATGACCGACGCCAATATGATAATTTACAATATTGACGCCGACATAAATGAGCTTTGCGAGTTTGTTTGCGTTTTGAGCCCTGCGGCGATTTACAGCGATTATAATACGCTTACGCTTCTCGGCAAAAAGCCAAAGGAAAGAATAAATGTTATGTCGATATTTGCCGACAAACAAGGTGATATTAAAAGCGATATTTTATCAAGCAAGGAAATTTATGAGCTTTTGGACGTTGAGGGTTTATCTCTTCCCGAATATCCTTATTTTGCGGTTGATTACTGCAGGAGGCTTAATATGGGAAGTGCAAAATATTTCGCACTCAAGCGAGGATGTGCGATAATTACCTTCAACTGTGGAGATTTGGCAATTATTAACGGCCTTGCAAGTCATAAAAAGGGCTTCGGTTCAATAGCTCTTGAAAATGCAATAAAACAAAATTTGGGTAAAACACTTTTTGTTTGTTGCAGGGATAAAATTAAAGGATTTTACGAAAAATACGGTTTTAAGCCGCTTTATTTCGGCGGTTATTGGGTGAAAGATGATGAGTATAACTAACTTTTTTGAGATAGATAAGCGCCTTTTGGATTTTGATAAAAAAGCTATGGCTGATGCTAAAACACAATTTGAAAAAATCGACAGCATTACCGAGTTTAATCAGCTTAAAGTGCTGTCTGCTTTTATCAAAAACGGTGTGAATGAGGCTTCCTTTGCCGGCTCTACCGGATATGGCTATGATGACAAGGGCAGAGAGATTTTAGAAAAGGTAATGGCTGACTGTATGGGGGCGGAGGACTCCCTTATGAGACACAATTTTGTTTCAGGGACACATACCTTGACTGTGGCTCTTTTTGGTGTGCTGCGTCCAAACGATACGGTAATTTCTGTCACAGGAAGACCTTATGACACAATTACGGGTGTTTTCGGAATAGACGGCGAAAGTGACGGTTCTTTGCGTGATTTCGGTGTTAAATACGGTGAGATAGGACTTAAATCAGACGGCAAACCCGACCTTGAAGCCATTAAAGAGGTTTTAAAAAAGGAAAAACCAAAAATGGCTTACATACAGCGCTCACGTGGCTACTCAACAAGACCTAGTCTAACAATTGCTGATATTAAGGAGATCATTGATGCTGTAAGGAGTGTAAGTGCCGACAGTATTATTATGGTTGATAACTGTTACGGTGAATTTGTTGAACGACAAGAGCCTTGTGAGGTTGGAGCCGATTTGATTGCCGGCTCACTTATTAAAAATCCCGGGGGTGGAATAGCGCCAACGGGCGGTTACATTGCGGGCAGGCGTGACCTTATCGAAAAGTGCTCCTACAGACTTACCTGTTCGGGTGTAGGTCGTGAGGTGGGGGCTACCCTTGGTCACAGCAGAGAGCTTTATTTAGGACTTTTCCAAGCGCCACACGTGGTAGGCGAAGCGCTTAAAACTGCAGTTTATACGGCATCACTTTTCGAAAGTTTAGGCTTTTCTGTATCACCAAAGCCCACAGATACAAGAGGGGATATAATACAATGCGTCACCTTGGGAAGTGCCGACGGACTTATTGCCTTTTGTCAGGGTATGCAGTCTGGTGCTCCGGTTGATGCTTATGTAACGCCTGAAGCTTGGGATATGCCGGGCTATACGGACCCGGTTATTATGGCGGCAGGTGCTTTTACGCTGGGTGCTTCTATTGAACTTTCTGCCGACGGTCCTATAAGAGAGCCTTATGCAGCTTGGATGCAGGGTGGACTTAATTTCCACAGTGCCAAAGCCGGAGTTTTGTTGGCGGCACAAAAAATGCTTTCTAAAGGGGCAATAAAATTATAAGAGAGGAAAAGCTATGGAAAGACTTTTTGAAGGAAAGGTTTATGAAATTCTTCCCCTTTCAAACGGAATTATTTTTTCCTATTTGAAGGATGAGCTTGAAATGGGAGATTATGTTGAATATAAAATGATTTCCTTTGACAACAGACGGTTGAGCAACGTGGTCAAAAGTACGTATATGCTCGCAAAGTTTGGTATGGACTCAAAGGAAATAAAGCGGATTTGCGAAAATTATATAACTATAAAATCTTTGATTTTGCCGGGCGGAAGGGTGTTTTTGCTTGAGCCCTCCGGTAGAGCACATTTGGTTGATGCACTCGGCGAAATAATTTACAGCGGGGACCTTACCTACAAAGGAAATAAGCCTTCAGATATTAGCCTTGTAGGTGGTGCTTTGTGGGCGGCTTATCCCGATTGTGATGCGATTTTGAAGTACAGCCTTGCTACAATGCGTGAGGAGCTGCGTATAGGCGGAGCAAAATCACCTTTTTCAAGGCCTGTTGATATTTTTCCGATTTCGGAAGAAGAGATTGTTGTTTCAAACGAGGGTGACGCAACACTAGTTAAAATAAATCTTAACGATTATTCGACGAGTGTTGAAGAAAGATTTTTAGAACCCGTAAAGCAATATATTGAGGTTTCAAACCATAGATTTGTGATTTTGGAATCGGGACTTTATATTTTGTAAAACAAAGAAAGGTGTCAAAAAATGAAATATTTAGTTTTATTATGTGATGGTATGGCAGATACTCACAACGAGAAAATATTAGGTGGAAAAACGCCAATGGAATTGGCAAATAAGCCTTTTATGGATAAGCTTGTAAAAACCAGCGAGGTCGGTATGTGCAAAACCGTAGCCGAAGGACTAAAGCCGGGAAGCGATGTTGCAAATTTATCGGTTCTCGGATATGACCCTTTTGTTTGCTATACAGGTCGTTCTCCTTTGGAAGCGGCATCAATAGGAGTTGAGCTCAAAGACAGTGATGTTGCATTGCGTTGTAATATCGTGACCCTGTCCGGGGAGGAAAATTACGAAGACAAGACGATGGTTGACTACTGTGCGGGAGATATTTCAACTGCCGAAGCGCACGAAATTATTAAAACCATTGACCAAAAATTAGGCAATGAAATTTATAAGTTTTACGGTGGCGTAAGCTACAGACATTGCTTGGTTGTTGATAACGGTACAACCGATTTGGGCGAAATGACACCGCCTCACGATATAAGCGGCAGAAAAATAGGTGAATACTTGAGTAAATCTCAAAATGCGGCACCCTTAATAGAGCTTATGAAAAAAAGCTATGATATTTTAAAAGATCACCCTGTAAATTTAAAAAGAAGAGCCGAGGGCAAGAACGAGGCAAATTCAATTTGGCTATGGGGCGAGGGCAAAAAGCCCCAGCTTCAAAACTTTAAGGAGAAAAATGGTGTTTGCGCTTCTATAGTCAGCGCTGTTGACCTGCTCAAAGGTATCGGAATCTGTGCGGGAGCGGAAATTCCTGAGGTTAAGGGTGCTACAGGTTATCTTGATACCGATTTCGAGGGTAAAACAAAAGCCGGTATTGAAAGCTTTAAAAACGGTGCCGATTTAGTGTATCTTCATTTTGAAGCGCCCGACGAGTGCGGTCACAGAGGTGAAGCAGAAAATAAGGTTCGGGCAATTGAAGAAATCGACAAGCGAAGCTTAAAGCTTATGCTCGAATATTTGGATTCTTGTGGTGAGGATTACAGAATTTTGATTATGCCTGACCATCCGACACCGCTTGAAACAAAAACACATTCCTCCTCGCCGGTTCCTTTCATGATATATGATAGTAAAAACGCAAAACAAGGTGCAGAATCCTTTACCGAAATTGCTTGCGAGCAGAGTGGAAATTATCTTTCCTTCGGACCTGATATTATGGAAAAATTGTTGCAAAAAATGTAGTTATGTAAACTCTGTAAACCAAAAAAGTTATCCACTTTATCCACAGAGTTATCCACTATTTTAAGAGCTTGTCCACGCAGAATCATACTTTTTCGCCCTTAAAACGGTGGAAAAGTGGGTTGATAAGTTGGATAAGTTAGTATGCATAAAATTTATCCATAAAAAATTATGTAAATTATTTCGACAATTTTCGAGTTGTGAAAATTTTGTTTAAAAGGCATTAAAAAGGCGACAAAAAATGTGCATTTTTCCGTGGGGGCAAATATTTAATGAAAAGGACAAAACTTATTGACCGATTACTTCCCGATTATACAAGAGGGGAAGAAATTTTCAATATGGTAAGCCATATAGTAGGCGGCGGATTTGGTGTAATTATCTGTGCTTTGTGTGTTATAAAATCTTTTATAAACGGCGACGCATTTGAGGTGACGTCATCCATTATTTACGGTTTTTCGATGATTATACTTTATACAATTTCGAGTATTTATCACGGAATAAAACCGCCAATGGGCAAAAAGGTAATGCAGATTATTGACCATTGCTCCATTTTTATTTTGATAGCGGGCACCTATACTCCGATTTCGCTTTGCTCATTGAGGGAATATAATACGGCGCTGGGTTGGGTAGTGTTCGGTGTGGTATGGGGTGTGTCGGCACTCGGCATTACACTTAACGCAATAGACCTTAAAAAATACAATATATTTTCGATTATATGCTACTTGGCACAGGGGTGGTGTATAATCCTTACCGGAAAAGCTGCAATAAAGGCTATCGGTAATACAGGATTTATGTGGCTTTTAGCAGGAGGAATCGCCTATACATTAGGTGCTGTACTTTACGGAATTGCCGCAAAGAAAAAAATAAGATATATGCATTCGGTTTTTCATATTTTTGTGGTGCTGGGTTCGCTTTTGCAGTTTGTTGCAATTCTTTTCTTTGTTTTGGTATAAAAGTCGATTTTTAAAAAAATAACAGAGGTATTATTTTTCGCCTTTTGAGAAAAATATTCTTGAGGTGAAAGTTGTGAAAACCAAAAAATCCAAAAGAATGAAAAAGCAACCGTCGGTGCTTCATCTGGCTGGCCTGCCCGGAACGGCTGAAGAAATGGTCAACAGATACGGAACCTATGAAATTCAGTCAACGGCGGACACAGACAATCAGTATCCGGCTATTGCACAGGGTTTTAATCCTAAGCAAATAAAGCACGATTGTGAAAATCCGGACGAATAAAAAGAGAATCGCTTGCTATTGACAAATTTTGTATTTGGTTATATAATTAATGTGTGTAAAAATTATTTGGAGGAATATAAAAATATGATTAGTGCAGGCGATTTCAGAAATGGTGTAACCTTTGAAGAAGACGGCAACGTTTTACAGGTTGTTGAGTTTCAACATGTAAAGCCCGGCAAAGGTGCTGCTTTTGTAAGAACAAAAATTAAAAATGTAATTACAGGCTCTGTTATTGAAAAGAGCTATAACCCTACCGCTAAATTCCCGACCGCTTTTGTAGAGAGAAAGGATATGGAATATTCTTATGCGGACGGTGACCTTTACTACTTTATGGACCAAGAAACATACGATATGGTTCCGATTAATGCTTCCGACCTCGGCGACAACTTTAAGTTTGTTAAAGAGAATATGGTTTGCAAAATCCTTTCCTACAAGGGCAAGGTTTTCGGTGTTGAACCTCCAACATTTGTTGAGCTTCAAATCACAAAGACAGACCCCGGCTTCAAGGGTGATACAGCTACTAACGCTACAAAACCCGCTACTGTTGAAACAGGTGCAGAAATTCGTGTACCGCTTTTCATTGATGAAGGCGATATGGTAAGAATTGATACACGTACCGGCGAGTATATGGAACGTGCTTAATTAGAACGTTTTTTGGAGGATATAATAATGGATATTTGCGAAAAAATTGCTTATGTTAAGGGCTTGGCAGAGGGTCTCGGTGTGGATGACTCTACAAAAGAGGGCAAGGTTCTTAATGCGATTATTGATTTGCTTGGCGATATTACAGAGGAAATTTGCGACATTGAAGAGGGTTGCGATGAAATCTGTGAGCAATTAGATGCAGTTGATGAAGATTTATCTTCTCTCGAGGACATCATTTATGAGGATGATGATTGTGACTGCTGTGACGATGAAGATTGCGATTGCTGTGAGGATGAGGTTTACGAAATCGAATGTCCTGCCTGCAACGATATAATTTATCTTGATGCAGACATGCTCGAAGAAGAGGGTATGGTTTGTCCTAATTGCGGAACAAATCTTGAATTTGATTTCGACTGTGATTGTGGCTGCTGCGACGATTGCGAAGCAGAGGATGCAGAATAATTAAAATTCCCAAAAGGCCGCACTGTTTTGGTGCGGCTTTTTTTGATAAGGGCGGGCAAATTCAAAAGAGGTGTAAAAATGCAGACCGAAACAAAGCTTCAGTATGAAGTCAGAGAATTAAAGACAAAAAAATTACCCGTTATAATTGTGGCGGCGGGAAATTCTACCCGAATGGGTACAAACAAGCAGTTTATGCGCCTTTCGGGACTTCCCGTAATAGCAAGAACTATAGCGGCGTTTGAAAATTCACAGGTAATTGACAGAATTATTTTGGTTGTAAAGGCTGATGATGTTTTTTCTTATGAAATACTTGTCAAAAAATATGGCTTTCAGAAAATAACCGATATTGTATGTGGCGGAAAAACCCGAGCCGAGTCGGTTTTAAAGGGCTTTGAGCGCTTGCCTGTTGGGGAAACCCGTGTTCTTATTCACGATGGAGCAAGACCTTTGGTTTCTGAAAGAATTATTGTCGATGTTGCTTCGTCTTTAGAAAAGTGTGCCGCTGTCACCTGTGCTGTAAAGGTCAAAGACACTATAAAGCAAGTCGATGAAAACGGAAAAATAATTAAAACGCTTGACAGAAATACATTGGTTGCGGTTCAAACTCCTCAAGGCGTAAGAGTTAAGGATTATTTGTATGCGATAGATAAAATCGGAAACGTGGCAAGCTATACCGACGATACTTCTATTATGGAAAAGGCGGGCTTTGAATGTTTTTGTGTTGAGGGAAGCTATAAAAACCTTAAAATCACAACACCCGAGGATATAAATACAGCAGAAAGCTATTTGAAAGAGGAAGGTTTATGAGAATAGGTCACGGATACGACGTTCATAAATTGGTGGAGTGCAGAGATCTTGTTTTAGGAGGAGTGAAAATCCCCTTTGACAAAGGATTGCTTGGTCACTCGGATGCCGATGTTTTACTTCACGCTATTTGCGATGCATTGCTCGGTGCAGCAGGGCTTGGAGATATAGGGAAATATTTTCCTGACACCGATGACACATTTAAAAATATAGACAGCAGAATTTTGCTTCGAAAAACTGTTTTCACATTAAAGGAAAAGGGTTACAGCGTCGGCAACATTGATGCCACCGTAATAGCGCAAAAGCCAAAGCTTGCGCAATTTATTGAGCAAATGCGAAAAAATATATCCGAGGATACAGAGTGTGCAATAGATAAGATAAACGTAAAGGCAACTACCGAGGAGGGACTTGGCTTTACGGGTGAAATGCTTGGAATTTCGGCTCATGCAGTATGTATTATCGAGGAAAATAATTAGAAAAGATGTTTTGTGTATGAATTTGCAAAGACTTGATAAAATAATATCATCACAGTTTAACATTCCTAGAAAGGTAACAAAGGCAATTATTCACAGAGGAAAGGTTAAAATTGACGGCAACATTGTGCGAGACCCGTCGTTACAGGTAGATGTCGCCGAGGCGAAGATTGAGTACAAGGGACAGCTCCTTAACTATAAGGAACACATTTATATAATGCTAAACAAACCCAAGGGTATTCTTTCTGCAAGCGAGGACAAAAACCGACAAACAGTAGTTGATTTGGTGCCGAGCGAGCTGTCAAGGCAAGGACTTTTTCCGGTGGGAAGGCTTGACAAGGATACAACAGGACTTATTTTGATTACCGATGACGGCGATTTTGCACATCAGGTTATTTCGCCGAAAAAGAATATTTTCAAAACCTACAAGGTTACCCTTGACGGAAGTTTGACCGATGAAGGAATAGCTTTGTTGGAAAAAGGGATTACTTTGGCCGACGGTACTGTATGCAAGCCGGCATTTGTAAAAAGTGTTGAGGGCAATGTCTGTGTGATTAAAATCAGTGAGGGAAAATATCATCAAATAAAGCGTATGTTTGGCGTTTTGAATTTAGGTGTAAATGAGCTTGAACGTGTAGCGATTGGCGAACTGTTTTTACCCGAAAATTTACAGCAAGGAAGCGCAATCGAGCTTTCAAACTCCCAAAAAGCACTAATCTTTGTTAAATAATATGCAATTTCTACAAAATATCTTTTGCAACATTAGATATATTTTGTATAGCAATTTTGCAGAAAGTTTGATATAATATTATCTACAAAAGAATGAATAATAGCAATTTCAGGAGGTTGCATTATGGCAAGTTTATCTTTGCGTAACGTTTATAAAAGATATCCGGGTGGCGTTACCGCAGTATCTGATTTCAATCTTGAAATCGAAGACAAGGAATTTATAATTCTTGTTGGTCCTTCCGGATGCGGTAAATCTACCACTCTTCGTATGGTAGCCGGTCTTGAAGAAATTTCCGATGGTGAGATTTATATCGGTGACCGTTTGGTTAACGATGTGGCTCCTAAAGATCGTGATATAGCAATGGTTTTCCAAAACTATGCTCTTTATCCTCATATGTCGGTATTTGACAATATGGCTTTCGGTCTTAAGCTTCGTAAAACTCCAAAGGATGAAATCAAGCGTCGTGTTGAAGAGGCAGCTCGTATTCTTGACATTTCTCACCTTTTAGAGCGTAAGCCTAAGGCTTTGTCAGGTGGTCAGCGTCAACGTGTGGCTTTGGGTCGTGCAATCGTTCGTGAGCCTAAGGTATTCTTGCTTGACGAACCTCTTTCAAACTTGGATGCTAAGCTTCGTGCACAAATGCGTACTGAAATTTCAAAGCTCCATCAGCGTTTGGGTACAACCTTTATGTATGTAACCCACGACCAGACCGAAGCTATGACAATGGGTACTCGTATCGTGGTTATGAAGAGTGGCTTTATTCAACAGGTTGACTCTCCTCAAAACCTTTATTTGCGTCCTTGCAATCTTTTCGTTGCAGGCTTTATCGGTTCTCCTCAGATGAACTTCATCGAAGCAAAGCTTGTAAAAACAGGTGATGACTTCTTTGTAGAGTTCGGTTCTGAAGATACAAAGACCAGAGCTGGTAAGAAATATCAAATCAAGCTTCCTGCTGAAAAGAATGCTAACAACTGCTTGGATGAGTATGTTGATAAGGAAGTTATTATGGGTATCCGTCCTGAAGATGTACACAACGAGGAAGACCTCATTGAACAATTCAAGGAGGGTATTGTAGAAGCTGATGTTGAAGTAACCGAGCTTATGGGTGCTGAAACATACCTCTATATGAACTGTGAATTCCAGAGCATTAACGCACGTGTTGCTCCTACAAACACAGCTCGTCCCGGTGATAAAATTAAGATTGCTATTGAGCCTCAAAAGATTCACTTGTTCGACAAGGAAACAGAGCTCACAATCTGCAACTAATATTAAAACTAAAAGCCACAGAGAAATCTGTGGCTTTTTTATGTGGAGTATTTTATATTCATAAATCAGAAACTTGCAGTTGACAAACACGCTTTAAAGTGGTAAAGTATTTATGTATAAATATATATTAAAGGATACATTAAAATGACTATTGTTGATTTACTTGAACGCAATGCTAAGGAATTTTGCGATGATACCGCCTTGGTCGAAATTAACCCTGACCAGCCCGAGACACGAAAGCACACTTGGCAGGAATTTGAGCTTGTTGAACCGACCCATAAGGTACCGCATTACAGACGAGAAATTACTTGGGGCGTTTTTAATGAAAAGGCAAACCGAATTGCCAATATGCTTAAGCAAAACGGTATTGGCAAAGGTAAAAAGGTTGCAATTCTTTTGATGAACTGTATTGATTGGTTGCCGATTTATTTTGGCGTTCTGAAGGTAGGCGCATTGGCAGTGCCTCTTAATTTTCGCTATTCTTCAGATGAAATTGATTATTGTCTTGCCTTGTCCGAAGCCGACGCTATGGTTTTCGGCCCCGAATTTATCGGGCGTGTCGAGGCTATTGCGAAAAAGATTTCAAAAAATGTGATGCTCATATACACAGGTGCTAATTGCCCCACATTTGCGGATGATTTAAACGATCTAATGTCGGAATGTTCGGGTATTTTCCCTGATTGCACATTGTCAGAGGATGACGACGCTGCCATATATTTTTCCTCCGGTACAACCGGTTTTCCGAAAGCGATTTTACATAAACACAGAAGTCTTATCCATTCTGCACGTGTTGAGCAGGCGCATCACTCTCAAACAAAGGATGATTGCTTCCTTTGTATTCCTCCGCTTTATCATACGGGCGCTAAAATGCATTGGTTCGGAAGCTTGATTTCAGGCAGTAAGGCTGTAATTTTAAAGGGTGTACAGTCCAAAAACATTTTGACCGCCGCCAGTGAGGAAAAATGTACAATAGTTTGGCTTTTGGTTCCTTGGGCGCAGGATATTTTAGATGCGCTTGACAGAAAGGAGCTAAAGATAGAGGACTTTGATTTGTCAAAATGGCGACTGATGCACATTGGTGCACAGCCTGTTCCCCAAAGCCTTATCAAGCGTTGGCTTGAATATTTTCCCGAGCACGAGTACGATACAAACTACGGTCTTTCCGAGTCAATAGGTCCCGGTGCTGTGCATTTGGGCGTTGAAAACGTTCACAAGGTCGGCGCAATCGGTGTTGCGGGCTATGGTTGGGAAGTCAAAATCGTTGATACCGATGGCAAAGAGGTAGAAAAAGGCGATGTCGGCGAGCTTTGTCTTAAAGGTCCGGGAGTTATGGTTTGCTACTATAACGATGAAAAGGCTACTGCCGAAACGCTAAAGGACGGCTGGCTTTATACCGGAGATATGGCAATGCAGGATGAAGACGGATTTATTTATCTTGTTGACCGCAAAAAAGACGTTATAATCACAGGTGGCGAAAATTTATATCCCGTTCAAATCGAAAACTTTATTGCTTCTTTTAATAAGGTAAAGGATGTTGCGGTTATCGGTCTTCCTGATGCTCGTCTTGGCGAAATTGCCGCCGCAATTATTGAAATTAAGCCCGATATGACCTGCACCGAGGAAGAGGTTAACGAATTTTGTATGGCGCTTCCTCGATATAAGAGACCACGCAAGGTGATTTTTGCCGATATTCCCCGCAACCCAACAGGAAAAATTGAAAAACCAAAGCTTCGTAAAATATATGGAGCAGACGGACTTGTTGATTCACAGAACAAATCTTAAAGATTAACGAGTTTTAAAGGAGATTTAACATAATGAAAAAGCTTATGATTGGTAACGAGGCTGTAGCTGCCGGACTTTATGACGGCGGTTTGTCGGTAGTCTCAAGCTATCCCGGTACACCCTCGACCGAAATTACTGAATTTTTAGCAAAATATGATGATATACACAGCGAATGGGCACCCAACGAGAAGGTGGCTTGTGAGGTGTCTTTTGGTGCTTCACTTGCAGGTGCTCGTACAGCTTGTGCTATGAAGCACGTTGGTCTTAATGTTGCGGCAGACCCCTTGTTCACACTCTCATATACAGGTGTAAACGGTGGTATGGTAATTTGTGTTGCTGATGACCCTGCAATGCACTCTTCCCAAAACGAGCAAGATTCACGTCATTATGCGATAGCATCAAAAATCCCTATGCTTGAGCCATCTGATTCGACTGAAGCATACACATTTGCAAAATCGGCGTTTGAGTTGTCGGAAAAATTTGACACTCCCGTTCTTCTTCGTATGTGTACACGTATCGCTCACAGCCAGTCAATCGTTGACAGAGGCGAAAGAGTCGATGCTTCATTAAAAAATTATGAAAAAAACCCACAAAAGTATATTATGATGCCGGGCAATGCGATAAAACGCCATCCGATTGTTGAAGCAAGAACTGATGCGTTGCGTGAATTTGCCGAGGACTGTCTTTACAATACAGTAGAGATGAATTCCGATGAAATCGGCATTATCACCTCAGGTTGCTCCTATCTTTATGTAAAAGAAGCATTAGGCGACAATGTTAGTATTCTTAAAATCGGAATGCCCAACCCCTTGCCTGTAAAGCTGATAAAGGATTTTGCAAGCAAGGTTAAAAAGCTTTATGTAATTGAAGAGTTAGACCCGATTATTGAAAATCACGTAAAGGCTCTTGGTATTGAGGTTGTGGGTAAAGAGCTGTTTTCAATTTTGGGTGAGTTTTCACAAAAAACTATTCGTGAAGCTTTTGATCTTGAAAAGAATTACAGCGTTTGCGCTGACAGTGTAATTCCAAATCGCCCGCCGATGATGTGTGCAGGCTGTCCGCATAGGGGTATGTATTATGTGCTTGCAAAAAATAAGATTACGGTGCTTGGTGATATAGGATGCTATACCTTGGGTGCAGTACCGCCCCTTAACGCACTTGATTCAACACTTTGTATGGGTGCTTCAATTTCGGGACTTCATGGATTTAATTTGGCAAGAAGAGCCGAAGCAGAGAAAAAGAGCGTTGCTGTAATTGGTGACAGTACCTTTATGCACTCGGGTATGACAGGACTTGCGAACATATCCTACAATGCAACCAATTCAACCGTTATTATTCTTGACAACTCAATTACCGGTATGACCGGTCACCAGCAAAACCCCACAACAGGCTATAACATCAAGGGCGACCCTGCCACAAAGATTGATTTAGAAGGTCTTTGTAAAGCACTCGGCTTCAATCGTGTGCGTGTGGTTGACCCCTATGATTTAAAGGCTTGCGAGCAGGCAGTAAAGGAAGAATTGGCAGTAGAGGAGCCTTCTGTAATCATTTCCCGCAGACCTTGTGTACTTTTAAAGAGTGTCAAAGCAAAGCCCTCGCTTGTTGTTGATAATGATAAATGCAAGTCTTGCAAAAAATGTATGACACTTGGTTGCCCTGCTATTAGTATGAAGGACGGCAAGGCACGAATAGATGCAACGCTTTGTGTAGGTTGCGGTGTTTGTGAACAACTTTGTGCATTC
>JAZNRN010000069.1:0-5884 GCA_045590775.1 Acutalibacteraceae bacterium | reverse complement strand
GTACACTTACCGCAGGATTCGTCAACAGTAAATTCGAGGAAGAATTTAGCCATATCAACCATACAGGTATCTTCTTCCATAACGATAAGACCGCCTGAACCCATCATACAACCAATAGCAGTAAGGTTATCATAGTCAACCTCGGTATCAATTAAGGAAGCCGGAATACATCCGCCTGAAGGACCACCTGTTTGAGCAGCCTTGAATTTCTTACCGTTAGGAATACCGCCACCGATGTCATCAATAATGTGACGAAGTGTTGTACCCATAGGAATTTCAACAAGACCAGTATTATTGATATTACCGCCTAATGCGAATACCTTTGTGCCCTTTGACTTTTCAGTACCCATCGAAGCAAACCACTCGGGGCCACGGAGGATAATTTGAGGAATATTTGCAAAGGTTTCAACGTTATTTTCAACAGTAGGTTTACCGAAAAGACCCTTAACTGCAGGATAAGGAGGACGAGGTCTGGGCTCACCACGATTACCCTCGATAGAGGTCATAAGAGCGGTTTCTTCACCGCAAACGAATGCACCTGCACCTAAACGGATATGAAGGTTAAAGTCAAAGCCTGAACCGAAAATATCCTTACCTAAAAGACCGTATTCACGGGCATCGTCAATAGCCTTTTGTAAACGCTTAACAGCGATAGGATACTCTGCACGTACATATACATAACCCTCTGTAGCACCGATAGCGTAACCTGCAATAGCCATAGCTTCAACCAAACAGTGAGGGTCACCCTCAAGAACAGAACGATCCATAAATGCACCGGGGTCGCCTTCATCGGCGTTACATACAACATATTTTTGGTCAGCCTTATTAGGAGCACAAAGTGACCATTTAAAGCCTGTCGGGAAGCCACCGCCACCACGACCACGAAGACCGGAATCCTTAACAATCTGAATAACCTGTTCGGGAGTCATCTCGGTAAGAACCTTGCCCAAAGCCTCGTAACCATCCATTGCGATATATTCATCAATGCTTTCGGGGTTAATAACACCACAGTTACGAAGAACCACACGGTTTTGAGATTTGTAGAAAGCAGTATCGTTAAGAGCAATAGTTGCTTTATCGACAACTTCTTCAGCGCCTGTATCACTGTAAACCAAGCGTTCAACAATACGACCCTTTAAAAGATGCTCTTCAACTATTTCTTTAACATCATCTGTGGTAACACGGCTGTAGAAGGTACCGTCGGGATAAACAATAACAACGGGACCTAACGCACAAAGACCGAAGCAACCGGTTTGTACAACCTTTACTTCCTCATCAAGTCCGCAGCTTGTGATATTCTCAGCAAATGCTTTTTGAATATCAACACTACCGGAAGAAGTACAACCTGTACCGCCACAAATAAGTACATGTGCACGAATCATAAATTTTTACCTCCAAATTATTAGTTGGCTCCGATTGTAAGCTCTGCTACAACCTTGCCGCCTTTAAGATGTTCTTCAACAATAAGTTTTGCTTTTGCTTCATCAACTTTAACATAAGTTGTCTTTTCCTTGCCTGCTTCAAAAACCTCAACAATAGGTTCATATTGGCAAAGACCGATACATCCTGTTTGAGAAACAGTAACCTTATCAGCAAGACCGCCTTCGTTAACGGCAGTTACCAAAGTGTTAAGAACAGGACGAGCGCCTGCGGCGATACCGCAAGTTGCCATACCTACTACAACTCTAACATCAGCAGTGCCTTCACGAATAACAACCTTATCCTTCATTTTTTCCTTGATTGCTTTTAATTCAGCCAATGACTTCATTTTTTTCATCCTCTCTAATTGATATTTTACTGTAAATACTGTTCTTTAAGATTATCTCTAATCCACTCGATTACTTCAAAGGTGTTTAAAGGCACATCCTCTAAAACCGTGCGAAGCTCTCTTGTATCAAGTGACACTTCCCTTTCATCTGTTTTGTGTATGAATAGAAAATCCGTGTCGGGATGACCGTGGATTAAAGTTACTATACTTTCGGTTACATCACCAAGCGGTGTGCAATCAATATGATTTTTGAAAAATACCGCCGAAACAATAGTCCCGTGATTTTCGGGGTATTCATCAATATGTCGTGAGGTGACAGTCAAATTTCCGCCTGTCATTTCACACTCCAATTTCAGAAGTGGCAAACCCATACCTACTTTTCGTGTAGTCCTTGTAGTATAAAACGGATTTGTGACACTTTTAAGCACTTCTTGCGTCATGCCCGAGCCGTCATCTGTAATTGTAAGGGTAAGCGTGTCCCCTGCTTCGATTATTTCAATCTTAGTAAGACTTGCCCCTGCTTTAACGGAATTTTCGGCAATATCTAAAATATTAAGCGAAAGTTCCTTCATAACTGCTCCTTTAAATACTTAATTACATATTCCCCTGCTTTGTCGCTGTCTTTTTCTATTTCAGGCAAAAGCAAAAAATTTTCTTTTTCGCTTATGTCCCAAAGAAAATGTGCATCTGAGCTTGTGACAAGCCGACTTTTCGGCAAACCGCTAGCATCAGACATTTCCTCAAGCTTTTCCTTTAAATGCACCTCGGCACATTTAAAGCCTGCCTCCGTTGGAAAGCTTCCCAGCACCGCTATTACACCGTTTGAATCACGGTCAATGTGTGCCGGATAACAAACTCCGCCAAAGCTTTCAACCAACTTTGGAGCCTCCTCCAATGAAATGTCGGTGGCTACAGAAAGTAAAAATTCATCATTGCCAATCACGTTATCATTTTCATCCATAATAAGCTGATTTCCGAAAATATCGGCTCTGTTTGGAATTTTCATTCTGTGCTTTTCAAGCTCTTTGTCAAATTCCATACCGCTTTTAAGGTCGGGGAAAAGACAAATTGCATGAATATCTTCACTGGTTGTAAGCTCTGTTCCCGCTACCGGCAAAATGTTGTGCCTTTTTGCTGCTTTGAAAAAAGCGGGGCAGTTTTTAAGGGTGTTATGGTCACAAAGCGCCATAATCTCTAAGCCGTTAAGCTCTCCCATGCCTGCTATGCTGTCAGGCGTTGATTCATCATCGCCACAAGGAGACAAACAGGAGTGAATATGCAAGTCGTAATAATATTTTTTCATAAGGCGTTGAGCGCTTGAGCTAAGCTGACAGCTATTTCATACGCACCCAAAGGAGAAGAAATAATATTTATTCCCTTATCCTTTGCAGTAGCCACAACATCATCCTCTAATGTGACACCTTCAGCCAAAATGATGCAGGAAACATCGGTAAGCGTTGCTACTGCCAAAATATTTATATTTGACATAATAGTAATCCACGCATCTCCGCTTTCGGCATTACCCATAACCCAACTGAGTAAATCGCCTATATAAACGCCCTCAATTTCACGGGAATCGTCGGTTATTACCACCGGCTCAAAGCCATCAAGTGTCAGAAGACCTTTAAGCGTCATTTTACTCGCCGCCTTCTTTGTGTTTTTTTATAAGACAATCGGAAAGCTTTGCCTCGCATTTTACCACGTCCTGTGCAAAAGCACGACAATTCGGTGCACCGCACGAGCCACAGTCAATACCCGGCAATTCTTCCTTTAGTTTTTGAATTTCGGACATCATACGCATTGATTCAAGCATATTGTCACTAAGCCTTGAAATCGGCTGATAAACAGGCAAATCTTCAAATATAAACTCTTTCGGCACCTCGTGATTTTCCTCTTTTTTAAGGTAATTGCAAGAAACCGGTAAGTAACGCCGCAAGGACTGAAGTCTTGCCTTTGCGATAAAAGGATTTTGAATGGTAAGCACACCGCCTACACATCCACCGATACAAGCATTAAGTTCTATAAATTCAAGTGGCGGAATATTTCCGTTCTCAACCTGATCTAAAACTCTGTTGCAATTATCAATACCATCGGCAGCTAAATAATTTTCATTAAATATAGCCGTTGCCTCACCACCAGACGTTGCCCAACCGATACCGATTACTCCCGAATTTGAAAGAGAAGAAATATCATCTCCGTATTTCATAACTGAAATCAAATTGAAATAAATATCACTAATCGGTATTACAACATCAACCTGACTTTTATAATCGGCAAAACCGTTTTTAACATAGCTTGCCTTTGCAGGACAAGGCGAAATAAAGCAAACGCCGATTTCGTTATCCAAAAGTTCGGGATGCTCTTTTTTTGCTTTTTGGCGGGCTAACATTGCCGCTATTTCCATAGGAGGAAGCATCGACAGTATATTTTCCTTCAATGAAGGAAAACGCAAGCATATAAGACGGATAATCGCCGGACAAGCTGAGCTTATAACCGGTTTTTTGATATTTTCTTTTTTGAGATATTCTCTTGTATATACCGATACAAGCTCTGCCGCAGCAGATACCTCAAAAACATCATCAAAGCCTAATTTCAAAAGTCCGTCAAGAACATAATCCACATCCTCAAGATTATCGAATTGACCGTAAAGAGTTGGAGCCGGAAGTGCGATTTTCCACTTGAACTTATCCATAGCAGAAAGCTTACTGCACTTTGCTTTTTTTGCGTGGTTGGGACATACCCTTATACACTCCCCGCAATCTATACAGCGTCCTTCGTTAATAACAGCGTGATTATCTCTTATTCTTATAGCTTCTGTCGGGCAATGCTTCAAACAGGTAGTACAGCCGTTACATTTATCAATATCCAAATAGACCGAATGTTCGTATGTATTCATAAATCATACCTGCCCAATATCATTTAATATTGACACGCATTGTAATTGTCGTACCAACACCAACAACCGAGTCGATTTTCATATAGTCGGTATATCGCTTCATATTAGGCAAACCCATTCCTGCTCCAAAGCCCAAAGACCGAATATTGTCAGTTGCAGTAGAAAAACCCTCCTGCATAGCCTGCTCAACATCCTTGATTCCGGGGCCCTTGTCGCAAAGGATTATTTCAATATAGTCCTCTGTAATATTGACGTCGGCAACGCCGCCGCCTGCGTGAATAACCATATTGATTTCGCCCTCATACATAGCGATAGATACACGTCTTATGATTTCGGGATTTATACCCAACTGCCTTAAATTCTTTTTAACGCCTACCGAAGCCTTTCCGGCAGAGGTAAAATCCTCACCGTCAACAAGGTAGCGAAAATTTAACGCATCAGACATTTTTAGCCCTGTTTCCTACAAGACCGTTGCTGTAAAGAATACCGCAAGCCTCGTATAATCTTTTATTTGTTGCAAGTAAAACTATATTACTGTCTTTTGCAAGCTCTATCATTTCGGCAGTCGGAAGTTTAGAGCGTACAAAAACGATACATTTCATATCCATCATTTCAGCTGTGCGGATAACCTGTGAATTGACAAGTCCTGTCATTAAAACAGCCTGGTCTTTAACATAAGCCAAAACGTCACTCATCATATCGCTGCCGCAAGCCGAATAAACATGCTGTTCCAAGCTTTTCTCACAACAAATAACCTGTGCATCCAATAATTCTTTAATAGTATTGATTTTCATTTTAACTTCACCTTTCGGGAAGAATTTTTTGGAAAATTATTTTTTAAAACCGTATTTCTCTAAAATACCGTCAACATCTTCTACTGCAAGACGACCGTAAACTTCTTCGTTTACTGTAAGTACGGGAGCCAAACCGCAAGCACCGATACAACGGCAAGCAGTGAGAGAGAATTTTCCATCCTCTGTGCACTCATCCGCACCGATACCGAGTCTCTCGCTCAATTTGTCGAACAAGTCACCCGAGCCCTTTACGTAACAAGCGGTACCCAAACATACTGAAATGTTGTACTCGCCCTTTGGAGAAAGAGAAAACTGTGCATAGAATGTAGCAACGCCGTAAACCTTTTCAAGCGGTACGTTCATTCCTTCTGCGATTTTTTCCTGTACTTCCATTGGGAGGTAACCGTAAATTTCTTGCGCTTCCTG
>JAZNRN010000068.1:0-2531 GCA_045590775.1 Acutalibacteraceae bacterium | reverse complement strand
CGATTCTTTTAAGTTTTGGTAAAAAAATTAGGAGTTTTCGACCAAAAACTCCCGATTTTTCAATATTTTTACATAAAAAAACTCACAGTTTTCACTGTGAGTTAAATTTACATTATCACCTATAATCTATAATTCAAAAGTCGCCTTAAGCCATCTTTCCAATTGCGACAGCCAAACGTGATTATATTTTGCAACATCAGTTACGTCATCAATAGTCAAAGAATCACTAGTTGACATTCCGTGAGGACCAAACGGATAAATATGCAACTCATAAGGGACCTTTTTCTCACTTAAAGCCTTAGCATATAAAAGACTGTTTTCAACAGGCACAACAGTATCCTCAGCGGTATGCCAAATAAATGTTTTAGGTGTTTTATCACTTACCAATTTTTCACAAGAAAATTTCTCAATCTCTTCGCTATTCGGGGTGTGACCCAAAAGATTTAGGAAGCTTCCTTTATGAGAAAACTGTTCATCAGCGGTAATTACAGGATAAGAAAGAATAGTTGCATTTACGCTTTTGCTTTCAGGGAAAAACGCTCTTACTTCGTCACAATTATATGCATTAGAATAATGCGCCGCCAAATGTCCCCCTGCTGAAAAGCCAATAATTGCAATTTTTTGTGTGTCACAATTCCACTTTTCAGCGTTTTTGTAAATAAGCTCCATTACAGCCGCTACTTCACAAAGCTGTGTCGGGAAACGATGAGGTTGTACGGAATAGTTGAGAATAAATACATTAAAGCCTTGACGCAAAAACTGAAGTCCAATAGGCTCATCTTCCCTTTCGCTACAATTACCGTATCCCCCACCGGGACATACAATCACAGTCGGTCTTTTTGCATTTTCCCTGCCCATTTCTTTCATATTATAAGGCAAATATAATGTAAGTGTCGGGTCTTTTCCGTCTTGTCCTAAAAATTCGTAATAATCTTTTAAATGTAATTTTTCAACAACCATAAAACCGACCTCTATTCGTTTACAAACTTAACTGCTGTGCCATATACTATTACTTCTGCCGCTCCCTGCATGACAGCCGATGAGGCATAGCGAATATTGATAATCGCATCCGCTCCCAAAGCCTCTGCCTCAAGAACCATACGCTTTGTTGCTAACGCTCGTGCATCATTCATCATTTCGTTATATGCTTTAAGTTCACCGCCAACCAAAGTTTTAAAGCTTTGTGTGATGTCTCTTCCAATGTTTTTTGATTGAATTGTGCTACCCTTTACCAAAGACAAAGTCTCCAATTCTTTTCCACTAATGTAATCAGTATTTACTAATATCATCCTCTTCACCCTTCTTTATTTCTTTTATTCTATCTACACAAACATATATCATAACCGCCGAAAGAAGAAGCGGAACAATGCCTAAAGCATATCTCCAAGCCCCTTCTAACAAGGCTATTAAAAATACAAAATAAATAATATAATAAAGCACAAAAATTGCCGAAATAATAATCGGAGCTATCATTTTCTTTTTTTGTAAATCCATTATGCTTACCCCGTTAAACAGTTGTTTTGCTAATTCTATCATATCAAAAACAAAAACGCAATAGCTAAAATAAGCTCCCATTAAAAACAGCAGTAATTTTCCGCCATTTTTAATGGGATTTGAAATATTTTTATTAAAGCTTGCATTTTTTCGGAAGTTAAGCTTTTATGCGCTTAATTTTATTCTTGTAATATTTCCCGAAAACTATAATTTCGGCTAAAAACCCAAGCGGGATTGCCGCATAAATATCAACAACCGAATGTTGCTTTACAAAGGCTACTGAAATACATATCAAAATAACAAATATAACTATAAATATTTTAGTAAGAGTTTTAGCCTGCTTTTCCTTTAACCAAACAGAAGCAATTCCCAAAGAATAAGCAACGTGAAGCGATGGGCAAACACCCGTATTTGTGTCAAATTCATAAATAATGCCTACTATAAAGGAACAAAAATTATCGTTGGGCAATTCTGCCGGTCTTAAATCCTGTCTTGTGGGGAAAATAATGTAGATTGCCATTGCAACAAGCTGTGTTATTATTATGTACTTTTGCAAATTTACAAAATTTTTGGGGTTGTACAGCGCAAAATACAAAAGTGAAAACACAATCAGCAAATACCAACCAACATAAGGAATTACAAAGTATTCGCAAAAGGGAATAATATCGTCCAAATATCCGTGAACGGGATAACAATTCTCTATTGGAATTAAATTTTCGGTCAGAAAGTAAAGTGCAAAATAAACAAGCCATCCTCCAAGCCAAAGCAAATGACTGTACTCGGGAGATGTAAGATTAGAAAAGCGAAGGTTTTTGTAACTGACAACGGGTTTTCTCATTTTCTTCCCTCCTGCTTATTATAAACGTATTCCTTCCTTGATTTATTCTCATAAGGAACAATCTTGTGAAGAGGTAAGCCTTGCGCAATTTTAGTTATTTCCTCCTTTAAATAATTGCAGATTCTTTCCCTCTCCTCATCAAGCTCGACTTCAGGATTAAAATATGTAGGCTTACCGATATAAACTGCTTTTAGTGACG
>JAZNRN010000067.1:0-12847 GCA_045590775.1 Acutalibacteraceae bacterium | reverse complement strand
CATATCCTCCGACAGGGCGAATATTAAGTACCGCACAGCTACCTTCGCCGAAAGCCGATTCTATCATCTTTTTGTAATCGTTTAACAAATCAGTTGGAATATAGCACTGAACAGTACCTGCAAATCCGCCTCCGTGAACACGGCAAGCACCCTTGTCACCTAAGAAATTTTTAGTAAGGGCGATAGCTAAGGATAGTCCTTGCTCCGAAACGTTTGAGGTGGAGTAAAGGTTTTGCAAATAATCGTATGATGACTGTCCTGAAGCATTAACAAGCTTTAAGAACATATTGAAATCTTTATTCTTTAATGCTGTGAGTTGCTGTAAGACACGAGCCTGCTCGTTGAAGAAGTGGAAAGCACGAAGAACAGCTCTGTCACCACAGGATTTGCGCAAAGAGGATATGCTTTTATAAAAAACGTCGGTATTTGCATCACGGAGGAAATCTACACCCAATTCATTGCTTATAGCCTTACATTCAAGTGTTATGTCGGCATAATCCTGTGTTAAGTTTGCGTGATCGCCACCCGTATCGACAACACAAAGGGTGTAACCGAATTTTTTAATATCAAGATCGATGCTTTCTGTAATAGGAGCGGAGGGGTCATTAAAATCTGCATAAGTAAAGCCACCGAGTGAGCTTGCCATTTGGTCAAGAAGTCCGCAAGGCTTGCCAAAATAATCTCTTTCGGATGCTTGGCCGATTTTTGCAATTTCAATAGGCTCGGCATTGCCACCGAACATATTGTTAACTATGTTTCCTATTAGTACCTCAAATGCAGCAGAGGAAGAAAGTCCTGAGCCTTTGAGTACGTTTGAGGTGGTATAGGCATTAAAGCCCTTTATATCGCAACCCATTTCTTTAAATTTAGAGCAAACACCACGGATAAGGGAAATGGCCTTGCCCTTTTCGTCAGGGTGTTTTTCAAAATCGTTTATGCTAACCTCATCCATAGGAAAGCCCTCCGACTTGATGCGGATAATTCCCTCATCGTTGAGAGCGACTATTGCAATAACATCAAGATTTACACTTCCGGCTAGTACACATCCGTGTTGATGGTCGGTGTGGTTTCCACCAATCTCGGTTCTGCCGGGAGCGGAAAAAATGCGAATATCGTTATCGGTAGGAAAAAGCTCTGAAAAACTGTCACAAGCTTTTAAATAACGTTCTTGCGCAGATTTCGGGTCACCATAAAGCATAGAGAAATCTTTATCAAATTCACCTTGTATTATTGCTGATTTGATGTCCTTTATATTCATAATACGACTCCTTGAGGATTATTTTGAAATGATTGCTAATGTGTCACGTGCGATAGCAAGCTCTTCATTTGTGGGGATAACATAAAGGTTTACTTTACTGTCATCAGTGGAAATTTTAATTTCCTGTCCTCTAACAGCGTTCTTTTCATCATCGATAAAAGCACCTAAATAAGAAAGGCTTTCGCAAACATCCTTACGAAGTGACATATCGTTTTCACCGATACCGCCTGTGAATACGATAGCATCAACACCGTTCATAGCAGCAGCATAAGAGCCGATAAACTTAATAATTTGATAGCGTTGCATATCGAGAGCAAGCTTTGCTCTTTTGTTGCCTTCCTTTGCAGCGGCCACAACATCACGGTTGTCATTTGAAACACCCGAAACACCTAAAATACCCGATTCTTTATTTAAGATACGGTTTAAGTCTGCAGGTGAAAGGTTTTCTTTTTCTGCAATGTAGGTGATAGCAGAAGGGTCAAGTGTACCGGTACGAGTGCCCATCATAAATCCGTCAAGGGGAGTAAAGCCCATTGAGGTATCAACACAAACACCATCTTTAATAGCTGTGATAGAGCAACCATTACCTAAATGGCAGGTGATGATTTTGATGTCCTTTTTATCCTTGCCTTCAAGTACAGCTACTCGGTCACTTACAAAGCGGTGTGATGTACCGTGAGCGCCGTATCTTCTGACTTTTAATTCCTCAAAATATTTATAGGGAATAGGGAAAACATAAGCTTTAGCAGGCATTGTCTGGTGGAAAGAGGTATCAAATACTGCAACTTGGGGTTTGTCCTTGCCAAAGGTTTTGATACAAGCCTTAACGCCCAAAACATTTGCGGGGTTGTGAAGGGGAGCAAGCTCGCTTAAATCCTCAACAGTATCTAAAACTTCATCTGTAATAAGGCAGGAATCTTTGAAATTTTCGCCGCCTTGAACAATTCTGTGGCCGATAGCCGATACCTCATCAAAAGAGTCAATAACCTTTGCATCACTCTTTGTCATAGCATATACTACTGCTTCAAAAGCCTCACTGTGTGTAGGCATAGCAGTTTCGGCAACGTATTCTTTTCCGTCAGCGGTTTTGTGTGAAATTGCACCTGTTACGCCAATTCTTTCACAAAGACCTTTACAAAGTACCTTTTCATTTTCCATATCAATAAGCTGATATTTAAGGGAAGAGCTACCTGCATTTACCACAAAAATTTTCATTTCTTTTCCTCCGTTTTTTAAACCAATAGTTGCGTTCTAAAGCAAAATATGGTAAGTTTATATTATAACTGATTCATTATATACTATAATATGATATTTTTCAAGACTTTAATCGGAAGTAGGTGATATTTTGAGCATTTGCGGAATTATTGCAGAATTTAATCCTTTGCACACAGGGCATAAATTTTTGATAGATAAAGCAAAAGAATACGGAACGGTAGTTTGTGCTATAAGCTCAAACTTTGTTCAAAGGGGCGACAGCGCAATATTTGAAAAACGAATAAGGGCAAGGTCTGCACTTCTTTGCGGCGCCGATATAGTCGTTGAAATGCCTGTTTTATGGTCGATGTCAACTGCTCAAAATTTTGCACTTTGCGGTGTTGCACAGCTAATGCAGATGGGCTGTGATAAAATTATTTTTGGTAGTGAGTCGGGAGATATTGAAGCTCTAAAAAAATGTGCAGATATTTTGACTTCCTGTGAATACGAAGAAAAAATCACCAAAAAATTAAAGCAGGGAAAAACCTTTGCAAAGCTTCGACAAGAGTGTGCCGAAGAATTAGGTGCACCTCAAGGCGTTTTAGAGGGGGCTAACAATAATCTTGCAATAGAGTATATAATTGCCGGCAAAAAATTAGGCTTTGACGGTGAGTTTTTGACCGTTAAAAGACAGGGAGCTATGCACGACACAAAGGATATTGACAGTTTTGTTTCGGCATCACTTTTAAGGGAAAAATTAAAGGCTTGCGATTTTGAATTTTGTAAGGAATATATTCCTTCTCAGCTGCATTTTTTGCTTAATAAAGACAATATTTCAGATATAAAAAACATTGAAAAGTCTGTTTTAGCTGTTTTGCGTTTGAAGAAAAAGCAGGACTTAAAAACCTTGCCCGACATAAGTGAGGGTATAGAAAACAAGCTTTTTTCTGCAATAAATGTTGCGGAGAATTTAGAATTATTGTATAATGAAATCAAGGTTAAAAGATATACCCTTTCGAGAATAAGGCGCCTTGTTTTATCGGCGTTTTTAGGCTTTGATAAGGATTTTTTCTTAAAAACACCTCCCTATGTTAGGGTGTTGGGCTTTTCAAAGGCGGGTGAAAGGCATTTAAAAACTGCTGCAAAAGGCAACAAAAAAATTGTCGTTACCGTCTCTCAAATCGAAAAGCTTTCCAAAGAGGCTCAAAAGGTTTTGGGAATTGAGTGCAATGCTACAGATTTATACGCACTTTCTTTACCCAAGGTCTTGCCTTGCGGTTTGGAATATACATCAAAGGTGCTTAAACACGAATAATCCTACCTTCAAAACCAGGTTCGGATTATTTGTGTTTGATCAATTAAAATGGAGTGATAAAAATGGTAAAGGTTAAAGAAATTGAAAACTATTTGGATTATGGTAAATGCCTTAGTATTTCCAATGGTGTGATAGAGGCTTATGTCACTATCGACATCGGACCTCGCATTATTAAGTTTGGGTATTTAGACGGTCAAAACTTTATGTGTACTGAAAGAAAGGCTTTAGGTGGCAGAAATGACGCTCCTTACGAGAAGTTTTTCGGCAAGGGTAGAAAATGGGAGAATCTTGGCGGTCACAGAATTTGGCTTTCTCCTGAAAGCTATCCCGAAACATATTTGCCTGATGACAGACCCGTAGCATATACCGTGACTGAAAATGGGGCTGTATTTAACCCGCTTCCTGATACACAGGTTGGTGTTCAAAAAACAATGGAAATTAAAATGGACCCCGATGATACAAATATGCAGGTTATTATGAAGGTTAAGAATATTGAAAAAACCGACAAGGAATTTGCAATTTGGGCGCTTTCGGTATGCGCTTCGGGTGGCACCCTTATTCTTCCAACAAATACCAATGACACAGGACTGCTTCCTAATCGTGCAATAGTTGTTTGGCCTTATACTGATTTGCGAGATGACAGAATTTATTTTGGCAACAAATATGTAACGGTAAGACAGGATACATCTGCTACTTGTCCAGTAAAATTAGGCTTTAACTTAAACGGCGGAACAGCTTATTACGTTAAGGATGATGAAATCCTTTGCAAAACCTTTGAAACAAAGCACGGAAAAGCCCGCTATGCAGATTATGACTGCTCATTTGAAACCTACACAAATGACCTTTTCCTTGAGTTTGAGACTTTAGGTGAGTTTAAAAATGTTCTTGCTAATGAGGAAAGCCTTCATATTGAGAATTGGTCTCTTTTAAAGAAACCCTGTGAGGTTGACTTTAAGGATGATGATTCAATCGATAATTTCCTTTCAAAAATCTAAGCTTTATAATGCTTTAAGCCCTCAAAAGAGGGCTTAATTTTTTTGCTTTCTTAAATTGGTAAGTGTTGAAACCTTTTCTCTTAAAAGGTTATTAAAATCATTTTTTGAAGCCCGCCACTCCCAATTAAAAAGTGCTTTTCCGGGTGTGTTTAGTCTTGCTTTTGAATCAAGCTCCAAATAATCTTGCAATGGAACAATTACAGTATCAGCCCTTGATTTCATTCCGAAAGCAATAAGATTTAGCGGAACAGAATTAAATAAATCAGGCACTAATTTGTGGTAAAGAAGTCTTTCTGAGGTAGTTGCACTTTTATACCATCCGAGAGTGGTGTCGTTGTCGTGGGTGCCGGTGTAGCACACACAATTGCGATTCATATTTTTTGGCAAAAAAGGGTCTTTTAAATCGCTGTCAAATGCAAATTGCAAAACCTTCATATTGGGGAATTTGGTCTTTTTTATGAGCTTTTGTACATCATCATTTTCTTCTCCCAAATCTTCGGCAATGATTTGGCAGTTTTTAAGATACGGCTTCATTTCTTTCCAAAAATCAAAACCGACTCCGTTTTCCCATCGACCCAGCTTTGCGGTTTTGGATAAATATGGGATAGTATAGTAGTTTGTGAAGGCTCTGAAATGGTCTATTCGTATTACGTCAAAAAGCTTTGAAAGATGTACAAGTCTTTTTTTCCACCAGGAATAGCCGTTTTTTCTTTGATAAGCCCAATTGTAAATCGGGCATTCCCAGAGCTGTCCGTCACGTGAGAACATATCGGGAGGAACACCTGCTACCAAGGTTGGTAAAAGGTCATTGTCAAGCAGAAAATTTTCGGGATTTTCCCAAACATCCGCACTTCCTAAGCTGACATAGAAGGGAATGTCTCCGATAAGCTTAATACCGCTTTTTTGTGCATAGACTTTAAGCTTTGAAAACTGCTCAAAAAACAGAAATTGCGTTATCTCGTAGAATGAAATTTTGTCATCGTTTTGCTTTTTGAAATGTGATAAGGCTTCACTTTTTTTATATTTAAAATCTTTATCCCAAAGTCGAAAATTTTTAGTTGAAAAATGTTCTGCAATGCTCATAAAAAGTGAATATGAGGATAGCCAAAATTCATTTTCCTCTTTGAATTTTAAAAAATCGGGGTTTTGTTTGTTGAAATTTTTTACCGCTTTTTTTAAGATTGGTATTTTATATTTTTTAACTGCGTTGTAATCAGTATTTTTAGGGAATATACGGTGGGGTATATCCCATTTTTTTATATAGCCGTCTTCTTGTAATAAGTCAAGGTCTATAAGCAGAATTTCACCCGCAAAAGAGGAGGTAGAGCTGTAAGGACTGTTACCTTTGCCTACAGGGTTAATGGGTAGCATTTGCCAAAAATCCTGTTTTGTTTCTTTTAAAAAATCAATAAATTTGTAAGCCTCGCTCCCAAATGAGCCGATACCGTGATTTGAAGGAAGACAGGTGACGCTAAACAACACTCCGCATTTTTTATTTTTATCCCTTAACCGCACCTTGCGCTACACCCTTTATAATATATTTTTGACCGAAAAGATAGAAAAGCACGACGGGTATAATAGACAGCACCAGCATAGCCATAAGTGCTCCCATATCAACAGAGCCATAACCGCCTTTTAAATACTGTACCGCAATCGGTATGGTTTTATAATCATTTCCGATTACTAAAAAGGGAAGCAGATAGTCGTTCCAAATCCACATAATATTAAGAATCGCCACAGTAATTGCAGTAGGCTTTAAGACCGGAAAAACCACTTTCCAATACACCTCTAATGTGGTGCAACCGTCTATTCGTGCTGCTTCTTCAATAGTTTTTGGTACTCCTTTAACAAAGCCCGAAAACATAAAAACCGATAGTCCCGAACCAAACCCCAAATATAAAAATATAAGTCCTAACGGATTATCAAGCCTCAATATGTTGGCGGTTTTAGACATGGTGAACATTATCATTTGAAAGGGTACTATCATTGAAAAAACAAGACAGTAATAAAGTGCAGTATTAAATTTGCTTCTAAATCTTGTTATATACCACGCTGTCATTGAGGTGAAAATAATTATTGCCGCTACCGAAAAGACGGTAATAAAAAGCGACCAAAAAAAAGAAACGGGAAAATTTGTGCTTGAAATACCAGTTTCATAGTTTTCAAGTCCTACAAAGGTGTCTTTGTCAGGCAGCACAAAAGGGGCTGTTGAAATGGAAAACTTTAGTTTAAAAGAATTTATAACTACGATAAATACAGGAAAAAGAAAAAGAATACCTATTGCGCTTAAAAAGAGAAAAGAGAGTGTGTTAAAAAGCTTTTTATTCATCAGTTTTCCACCTCACGACTTCTTGTCAGTCTTAATTGAAAGAGGGCAAAGAAGGCAACAATAATAAAGAATATTACGGCTTTTGCCTGACCTACACCCTCAAAGCCTGTTCGGGAATAAAAGGTGTTGTAAATATCAAGAGCTACCATTTGTGTTTTATATGACGGAGCTCCGTTTGTGAGTGCCAAATTTTGGTCAAAGAGCTTGAAGGAGTTTGTGATTGTCAAAAAAAGACAGATTGTTATAGACGGCATTACCGAAGGGATTGTGATTTTACGAAGTATCGTGAAGCTACTTGCCCCGTCAACTCGTGCCGCCTCTAAAATATCATTTGGTATTGTTCCGATTCCGGCAATATATATAACCATCATATAACCTATCATTTGCCAATTCATCAAGACGACAAGTCCCCAAAAACCAAAGGTGGCGGAGGAGGTTATTGAATACCCGAAGTTTAGCAAAACACCGTTTATTATTACCTGCCAAATATAACCGAGCACTATTCCGCCAACTAAATTTGGCATAAAAAATATTGTTCTGAAAAGCTTTGTGAGAGGGACTTCTTTTGTAAGCAGCAATGCTAAAAAAAAGGCGATAAGATTTATCGTGATAACCGATACCACCGTAAATTTAAGAGTGAACCATAAAGCATTTAAAAATGTTTCATCGTTTTTAAATATTCGGATATAATTTTCAAATCCCACAAAGGTGGCATCGCTCACGGTTTGAAATTCGCAAAAAGAGAGAAAAAGTCCCATTACAAAAGGAATCAAAAAAGCTACCAGAAAGGCTGCAAGTGTCGGTAAAACAAAAACTAAAAAATTGCTTTTCTTTGGGGTCATCAATCTCGCTCACTTTTCCATTTTTTGACGGTGTTTTTAACCGTTTCTTCCCATTTTTTATCGCCTTGGACATATTCAAGTAAGCCATTTCCAACTTCACGCTTAAAGCTGTCACTCGGGAAAGCGGTAAATGCCCAAGGGATATTTTTAATGTCCTTATCCTTCATATAGCGGGAAATTTCTTTTGCCAACGGGTCATCGGGAAGATCTTTTTCCGTAAAGGTTGTAAATGGGGTAATGAAGCCTAATTTTTCGGTGACGTATTTTTTACCTGTTTTGCTTGAAAAGAGCCACTCTAAAAAGTCAAGCGAAGCCTTTTGACGCTCGCTGTCGGTCTTTTTGTTTATAGCAAAATAATTCTCTGTTCCGATACAGATACCATGGTTCGTTTCGCCCTCAATACCGGTGTAAATCGGCAACATTTTAATATCTGCTTCTTTGACGGTGTTGCCTTTGACACCTTCTATTTGCGACCAAGCCCAATTTCCGTTTTGCACCATTGCAACCTCGCCGAGTGCAAATTCTGCCATAGAATCTGCTACTGATTTTGAACCTAAAAGTGTCTTTTTTGTGATAGAATTATTTGTATAAAGGTCGAATATATTTTTAAACTTGTCGGAATATTTAAATGAAATTTCCTCTGTCTCTAAAAGAGAAAGCGAAACATCGGCATTTTTGTCTTTTTCATAAAATTCATAATATAACGGTACATTAAGCAGATGTGTTTGCCAACGCCAATCCTCGCCGCTTGAAAGGGATGTGGATGCAAAAACACCCTTAATGTCAAGCTCTTTTAAATGCTTTGACATATCCTCGACAACTTCTTTTAGCGTTTTAAAATCTTTTATCTCGGCAGAAGAGGAAATTTTTACCTTTTTGTCTTTTAGGGCAAAATATTTTTTCATTATGGCATCATTATAAATAATACCATATCCCTCTACAACATAAGGTACAGCATAAACTGCGCCGTCTTCTTTGATGGCTAATGATTTGTCGCTTAAAAAGGAATAAAGCTTGGAATTCTTCAAATCAAGACAATAATCCTTCCAAGATGTGTAGCCAACAGGGCCGTTTACCTGAAAAATAGTAGGAGAATCGGTTTTTGCAATTTCGGACTTTAGTGTTTGCTCATAGGTGTTTGCGGAGGCAGTTACAACCTTTACGGCAACTCCGGTTTCTTCTTCATAAATTTTTGCAAGCTCCTCATAAACTTCGGCACTTTCGGGCTTAAAGTTAAGGAAATAAACCTGTGCTGTAGCATCCTTTTTACAGGCTGTGAGTGAAAAAATAGTGGAAAATGTGAAAATCGACAATAAGATTGATAAGATTTTGCGTTTCATTTTTTATCCTCCAAAAAAAAGTATTTCTTTTAATACTTTTCCGCAAAATTGGTGAAATATTAAAAAATAAAAAAATAACGTTTTACAACTTTATTTTTGAGTTGTATGATGATTATGTTAAACAAAAAAACAATAAAACAAGAAAGTGTGATAAAAGCAGAAAACATCGGCTGTTTTTCAGTCGATGTTTTCTGTTTTTAATTGATTTTACTATTCTCTACTTCGGGAAGTCCTTGTACACTCATTAAAAGTGATAAAACAGCTGACATTAAAACACAGCTTACAACGCTTAACCAATTTACAGAGAAAAACATTGCCTCTGTGCCGATTGTTGCAATTGCGGTTTGCGCCATTGTTTTACAGGCTCTTACGAGAGCGGCTTTGAGCCATAATTTAAAATTCTTTTTCATTTGATTTAACCACCTAATATTTCGTTTACTTTGTTTTGTATTTTTGAATAGTTGTATCCGGATGCAGTGAGCTTTGCTTTACGTTGAGCACCGTTACCCCAAAGACCTTTTATTACTTCCTTTGCAATAACGCTATCGCTTTTTTTAACAGCATTCGGTTTTTTGTCCGCAACGATGCGGTTGACCTCGGCTTGTACTTTGGAATAGTCATAGCCCGATTGTGTCAATCTCTTTTTTCGCTCCTCACCATTACCCCAAAGACCGTTCAAAACCTCTTTTGCAAGCTCGTTTATTGTTTTATCTGTTTTTGTGCCTTGAGCTTTGTTTTCATAGGTTCCTATTTTATTTGGAATATCGCTTATGGAAGTAATATTTCTGACCTGCGATTTTGAGGAATTTCCTCTGACACAGTAGTGACAATGTGCCCCTGTTGAATAGCCGGTATTACCTTCAATACCTAAAATATCGCCAACAGAAACCTTTTGACCCTTGGTGACAGAAACTTTAGATAGATGCCCAAAATAGTATCTGTCGCTGGAGTTGTTCTTTTTAATTCTGACATAAAGTCTAAAGCCCTGTTTTTTGTTTTTTGAATTTTCCCAAGTAGCCACTTCGACAACACCTGATACGGTGCTGTAAATAATTTTACTGTCAAGGCCGACTAAATCAAGACCGTCGTGATATTCTCTTTTTCCGTTAAGAGTTCTGTAGCCTTGAGGAGACGTCACCTTGAATCTACCTTTATAAGGACAGTTCATGCTTTTATTCCTTTCACTTGTGATTTGTAATTAAATAAGCAATTTTTATTGTTGTCATAAACATTGCATTTGTGTTTAATTGCAGATTTTACTGCATTTTCAAATAAAAAATACGCTCCCTTTTGCGATTTTAAATTATAGGGAGACTTTCTGACTCTGAAAATCTTAATTTCCATACTTTCTAACCTCTTATTCTGAAAAATAGTCTTTTAAAGCTTTAAGACCACGGTTTTTAAGTCGGTTTACAGCCTGTCTTGTAATGCCGAGCATTTCGGCAATTTGACAATCGCTCAAGGAATAAGCGTATTTATATATCAGTACATTCCTTTGAGAAGTCTTTAGATATTTTAAGGCATCAAGTATTTCCAGCATGCCTTCAAAGCCGCAACTTTCAGAATCTTTTTCAAACAATGACAGCTCATGTTTTTGTCTTTCGCAGAATTGTTTTGATAATGCTATGTAACGATTTCGAACACAGACGGCAATATAACGCTTTAAGGTGTCGCTTTTCTCTTTTTTGAATTTTGACAAATCAATACTGTGAAGAAGCTCAAGCAAAAAAAGTGTAAGCTCTCCTAAAGCATCCTCGTAATCAAGCTTTTTGGAATAAAAGGAAATAAGGCCTTTAAATTCTTCAAAAATAATTTCAAATGCAGTCATATCCTGTTGGCGTAACTCCTTAATCAATCCTTTGAGCAGATAGTTGTACATTTTCAACCCTCCTTTCTTAATGCAGAAAGAAAAAGTTGTAAAATTTGTAAACCTTTCTGCTAAAGGAATTTATCAAGCAAAATTCAGCAGATGTCGAAAAAGGGAGTAAAAGGTCGAAAAAAAGGAGCAAAACCAAAAATTACAGTTTTTTCTCTATATAAATGTTAATTATTGACATTTTATAACAATTATTGTATAATTTAGAGGCAAAAAAAGACGATAGGCAGTGGAGGAGCCTATCGTCTAAAAAAAGTTGTAGCCGCAAAGCCGGACAACCTTTTCGAATATTAAAGCAATTTTGGAAAGGCGTGTCAATGAAAATGGAGCAAGAGGTAATATTTTGGGAGCAAAACAAGATTTTGCTTTCGATTAAGAGTGTAAAAATGAGAATTGCAATATGCGATAAGGATGAGATACTGCAAAAAATAATTAAAAACAATATATATAATTATGCTGCAAAGCACCGCTTGGATTTAGTAGTTGACTGCTATGAAAGCGGTGAGGAATTATTGTGTTCAAAACTCAGATATACACTTATTTTTTTAGGATATTTTCTTAAAGGAGATAACGGACTTTTTATAGCTAAAAAAATACGCAGAGAAAATGATTTTTCTGCTATAATTTTTGTGAGCCGAAAGACCGATTTTGTCTTTGAAGTTTTTTCTGTAAATCCCTTCGGATTTTTGGTTCCTCCTATAAATGAGGAAGAATTTGATGCTTGTATGGACGAGTTTTTTTCAAAATTCGGAAACGACTACCCGATTTGGATTAAAAACAGAGAGGAAACGGTTTGCCTTAATACAGGGGAAATATATTATTTAGAGGCTAATAATAAACACTCGATTGTTCATACAAAAAAATATGCCTTTGCCTGTAACAAGACAATGGCAAAGGTTTACGAGGTTTTGCCAAAAGGATATTTTATAAAGATAAATCGGGCTTATATTGTAAATTTAAATTCGGTATTTTCATATAACAGCGACGAGGTTCAGCTCAAAAGCGGAACCAGATTACATATAGGAAGAAGATTTTTAACAAGTTTTAAGGAAGAATATCGGCGTTTTAAAAATCCGATTGAACCATAAAAACATAAATTTATAAATTTTGTGTTGACAAATTTGAATTTTATGATATAATAATTCTTGCTTGTTTGGAGCATTAGCTCAGTTGGTTAGAGCAACCGGCTCATAACCGGTTGGTCCGGGGTTCGAGTCCCTGATGCTCCACCAAACAAGCATTGCGTTTTTTGTGATTTCCTCGAGTCAATGAGTCTCGTGAAAATTGCAGTTTACGCATCAAGCATCGTATTCCTACTCGCTTTCTGCGACAGGGACTTTCAGGTTAAAAACATTCCCCCGGAATGTTTTTAAGTACCTGAAACTGATGCTCCACCAAACAAGCGTTATGGTAAATGATGAATAGTGAACAATGTATGATGTACTTCTTCACTATTACTTCTTACTTATTACTTCAAAATAGGGGTATGGTGTCAATGGTAGCACACCGGTCTCCAAAACCGTTTGTGAGGGTTCGAGTCCTTCTACCCCTGCCAGATAAAAATAGACTTGCTGAGGCAAGTCTATTTTTTTTGGCAGAATGAAGTTACTAACGCTATGAAGCGTGATTTCTTCACACCAATGATGTCTATCAAAAATACCTTTTGCAAAGGTGATATATAACGTCAGTACTCTTAAT
>JAZNRN010000066.1:0-4778 GCA_045590775.1 Acutalibacteraceae bacterium | reverse complement strand
CAAAGGATACAAGCCGTATTAAAGCTTCAAAAAAAGGTAAAATGGACATAGGCTTTTTATCAATAGTTTTGATTTTGTTGACGGTTGGTCTTGTTATGCTTTTTTCCGCAAGCTATGCATATTCACTCGAGTATTACGGAAGCAGTTATAAATTCATAATAAGACAAGCGGCTTTTGCTTTGGCTGGAGTTGTCCTTATGATAATTGTTTCGAGAATTGATTATCACTTCTGGCGAAGGTTTGCTTGGATGATTTTTATAGGCACATTGCTTATGCTGATAGTCCTGCTTATATTACCTCCTATGGTACAGGGGATGGATGTTAAAAGGTGGATTGTGATAGGTTCAATCAACTTCCAACCCTCTGAAATCGCAAAATTTGCGATAATACTTTTGCTTTCTACATTGATTTCGGCTAATCATAAGCAAATGCAGGATTTTAAATTTTTGTGTTTTTTAGCGGCTATTTTAGCAGGTACTTGTGTACTTGTAATTATGGAGCCACATATTTCGGCAACCGTTCTAATTTTCCTTATTGGAATAGTTTTACTTATTGTGGGCGGGCTTCCTAAAAAATATATTTTAGGTGGAGGAATTGCCGCCGGCGTTGCAGGACTTGGACTTATAATGTCGGGCGCTATTGGATATTTGGGTGACAGATTAAACTATTGGCGTGACCCATGGTCAGACGCTCAGGGCAAAGGCTTCCAAACTATACAGTCACTTTTGGCTATTGGCTCCGGTGGCTTTTTGGGCAGAGGTATTGGTCAGTCAAGACAAAAGCATCTTTACCTTCCTGAACCGCACAATGACTTTATTTTTTCGGTTGTCTGTGAGGAATTAGGTCTTGTTGGCGCAGTTTTGGTAATAATTCTTTTCTGTTTGCTCGTTTGGCGAGGCTTTACCATTGCTATGCACGCAAAGGATAAATTTGGCTCACTTTTAGCAGTTGGTCTCACCTTCCAAGTAGGTATTCAGGCAATGCTAAATATTTGGGTTGTTACTAATACAATTCCGAATACCGGTATAAGTCTTCCGTTCTTTAGTTATGGAGGAACATCGCTCTTGATTTTATTATTTGAAATGGGAATCGTACTTTCAGTATCAAGAGCTTCAAATATGGAAAAAGGTTAAGTGGTTTTTCAGAGGTGAAATGTATGCATATTTTATTTGCAGGCGGTGGCACAGCAGGGCACATAAATCCGGCTTTAGCTGTTGCAGGTTTTATTAAAGAACGTCATCCAGACGCTAAAATCAGTTATATAGGAACACCAGACAAATTGGAAGCAAAGCTTGTTCCTCAAAAGGGTTATGATTTTTATATTATTGAGGTTGCAGGCTTTCAAAGAAAAATCACACCAAAAAATTTAGTTAAAAATGTTTCGGCAGTAAAAAAAGCATTTGTTGCATCAAGCCGATGCAAGAAACTTTTAAAGGAATTAAATCCTGATTTGGTTGTCGGAACAGGGGGTTATGTAAGCGGACCGGTTCTTAAAGCGGCGCAAAAAATGGGCTTTAAAACTGCTATTCACGAGCAAAACGCTTTCCCGGGAGTTACCACCAAAATGTTGGCTCCAAATGCAGATGTTGTAATGCTTGCAATGAGCGAAGCTCAAAAATATTTAAAGCTCAAGTCAAAACCGATTTTAACCGGAAATCCTATAAGAAGCGAGCTTTTTGCCGTTTCAAAAGAGCAGGCACGAAAGAAGCTTAAAATAGGTGATAAACCGCTTATATTGTCATTTGGTGGTTCTTTGGGTGCTCGTAGGATAAATGAAACGGTTACGGCACTTATAAAGGAACACAACAATACTGATGAATATTATCACATTCACGCTACAGGCAGTTACGGTTATGAAACAATGCAAAGTAATTTGTCAGACACAAAACTGTCGCCAATGATTACGGTAAAAGAATATATCAGCGATATGGATATTTGTCTTAATGCGGCAGATTTGGTTATCTGCAGAGCAGGTGCCATTACGTTAGGGGAGCTTTGCGCTTGCAAAAAACCGGCAATTTTAATTCCGTCTCCTTACGTTGCCGAAAATCATCAATATCATAATGCAATGACCTTAAAAACCGCAGGTGCGGCGGAGGTGATTGAGGAAAAGGATTTAACCGACAAGAGCTTAAGTGATACTGTGAAAAGGCTCTTTGAAAATTCCGATACACTTTCTTCAATGAGCCGAAATGCCGAAAAAATCGCCATAACCGATGCAAACGAAAGAATCTATAATTGCTTGATGAATTTATATAATAAGCAAAAATAGTGCCAATTTTAGCATTTTCGCATAGTATAAACTGTAAAATCAGTAACTATGAGAAGGTGCTTAAATGTCAAAAATTGTAATACATGGCGGCAAGCGATTGACGGGTGAAATAACCCTGCAAGGTGCTAAAAACAGTGTTTTGCCTATACTTGCTGCAACAATTCTTTGTGACGGTAACTGTGTTGTACATAATTGTCCAAGGCTTTCTGATGTAGATGTATCCTTAAAAATATTAAATTCGCTTGGATGTAATACGCTTTTTGAGGATAACTGTGTAATTGTTGACAGCAGAACAATTTCTTCTTCAAAAATTCCAGAAGAATTGATGCTTAAAATGCGTTCATCGGTGGTGTTTTTAGGAGCAATACTGGGCAGAACAGGAAAAGGTATAATTTCAAGTCCGGGAGGTTGCGAGTTAGGGCCAAGGCCCATCGATTTGCATATATCTTCGCTCCAAAAATTAGGAGCTGAGATAATAGAGGAACACGGATATTTATATTGCGATGCTAAAAATGGGCTAAAAGGTGCCGAAATTTCACTTTCCTTCCCGAGTGTAGGAGCTACGGAAAATATAATCTTGGCGGCCGCAAAGGCCCAGGGAAAAACGGTTATTCACAATGCTGCTAAAGAACCCGAAATCAGTAATCTTGCCGACTTTTTAAATAGTGCCGGTGCGAGAATTTACGGTGCAGGTTCGGATACAGTGATAATTGAGGGAGTAAGGCATCTCCACTCTTGTGAGGGTGCTATTATTCCTGACAGAATTGTAGCCGCAACATATATGGCGGCTGCAGCCGTAACAGGTGGAGACATAACCTTAAATTCTGTTATGCCCTCGCATTTTATATCGGTTTTATCTGCATTCACAGAGGCAGGCTGTGATATAGAATTAAAGGGAAAAGCTTTGCGTATAAAGTCTGATAAAAGACTTTCGAGAATTAACACATTGCGAAGCCTTACTTATCCGGGATTTCCCACAGATGCAGGCCCGATTGTTATTTCGATGCTTACCAAAGCTGACGGTATAAGTGTTTTTTGTGAAAATATTTTTGAAAACAGATTTCGATATGTAGATGAGCTTAACCGACTCGGCTCAAAAATTAAAACCGAAGGAAAAATCGCCCTTATAGAAGGTGTAAAAAACCTTTCGGGTGCTTATTGTAAATGTACCGATCTTCGTGGCGGTGCGGCACTTGTTATAGCCGGACTTACAGCAGGAGGTACAACGATTATTGATGACATTTATCATATAAATCGTGGTTATGATGATATTGTCGGAGTTTTAAATAGCGTTAACGCTGACATTAGCATAGGGTGACAAGACTTGAACCTGTTACGGTTTCCCTGTCACCTTTTACCGCCTTGCTTGCGTTTATTTTTGTAAGGCGACAGCCTTACTGCAAATTTCACGCTTCGCCTTTCGAAAAAAGGTGACCGAGAAACTCTTCGACCTGATATGCCGAGAATTTTTTGTTCCGGCGAAGTCGAAGAACGCAGTAATACTGTCGTATTACAAGTGAAAAGACAAGTTCGGGCAGAAAATTATAAATATCAGGCGTGACAGGTTCAAGTCTTGTCACCCTAAAGGAATGATAATTTGGATAAAAGAATTCCACAGGATGAATTTTTGAAAAAAAGAGCTTTGCGACAAAAAAAGCTTAAAAAAAGACGGGCAATAGTAATATTTTGCCTTTTTATGATATTGTTGCTTCTAATCGGCACAATACTTTGTTTTACGGTCTTTTTTCCGATTAAAGTCATAAAAACAACTGGAAGTAAAATTTATACTTCAGAACAAATAATTGAAGCGAGCAATATTGAAAAAGGTGATAACCTTTTTTCTACTTCAAGGGATAAAACAGAGCTTACGTTAAAATCAAAGCTTCCGTTTATAGAAAAAATCGAGTTTGACAGAACGCTGCCCGACACACTAAATATCAAGGTCTTTGATGCCAAGGAGAAACTCGCTTATCATTATAAAAATGCGTATTATTCTGTGAGTGACAGTGGTTGGGTTATGAAAAAATATGACAAAAAGCCCCCAAATATAACTGTGCTTGAGGGAGTGAATGCGACCTGTAAGGTCGGAAGTCCGGTCGATATTAAGGATGGTAAGGAAAAGGATTTAATTCTTGAGCTTAAAGAAAAGCTACTTGCCACTAAAATGAAGATAAATAAGATAGATATTAGTAATAGCGTTTCAATTTATCTTGAAATAGAGGACGGTATTACTGTCAAATTCGGAACAGGAAATTACATTGATGAAAAAATCAAGCATTTGGCTAAGGTTGTGTCAGAAATTGAAGAAGGGAAAAAAGGCGAAATTAACCTTTCAATGTACACAAAAGACAATCCGCAATGCGTATTTTCGGTCAAATAACATAAAATCAAAAAAAATTACAAATTCGTTACAAAAAGTGTTGAAATTTAAAATGATATGTGTTAATATTTAATATATATGAATACCCAGAAGTAAATTTACATAAATATGGAGGAATTTAAAATG
>JAZNRN010000065.1:0-5024 GCA_045590775.1 Acutalibacteraceae bacterium | reverse complement strand
GAAAGATTTGGCGGTCTATTTGTTAAATTATGGCAGTCAGAACCTAAAAAATGCACTCTTTGATTTTTGAGATTTTTAATTGCCTTTTTGCGGGAAAAGAAATCCAAAAAAAAGCTTGCATTCATTTGGGCTAACATACCGTTTGCCAAAAGCATTTCAATTTTTCGTTTGTCCTGAAAAGGTAAATATCTTTCAATATGCGGTATCACTACCTTAAATTTTCCGTTCAAACAAAGCGACAAAAGCTCATCAACAGAAAACTTTGACCATTTTGAAAAAGGCATTTCCAATAGCAAAAGATTAGTCCCTTCAATACAAAGCTTATCCAAATTCTCTAAAGTAGAAACGGAGTCGTAATACCTAACTTCCGCTCCTAAAATAATTTCGGGAAAACCGTCTTTTAAAAACGGCTTTAATTTTTCATACGCTTCTTCTCTTTTATGTAAAAATTCATTAACAGAGTTTTGATTAGCGTAAAAATGCGGAGTAGCTATTACCCTTTTAATGCCGGAGCCTGACATTTTTTCAAGCATCTCGACGCTTTCCGAAACACTGTGGCTTCCATCATGTATTTCAGGAAGTATGTGTGTATGAAAATCAGTCATTACAGAATACTTCCTTTCGTCTTATCGTCCGCTGCTATATTGGGAAGAGTACTTGTAATAACGCTTGTATTTATATCTGCTGTAATAGCGCTTTCCGGCGTTTGTTTCATTCATAACACAGCCTAACACCTTTACATTTGAAAGCTTAAGCTGTCTTATGCAATTTTCAAGCTCTTTCTTTTCGGTATATTCCTCACGAATTACAACAACCATTCCGGAAATAAACTGTGAAATAGCTAATGCGTCTGACACCAAATTTATGGGAGGCAGGTCGATTATTATATAATCGAAAATTTCACGAAGCTTTTCGAGCAATTTTTCCATACGAGGTGAACCCAAAAGTTCTGACGGATTGGGTGGCAGAGTACCTGCCGGCATTATATACCAATTATTGTAGCTTTGAAAATCAAAATCTGTTAAAGCGTTTGTGCCACCTTTTAAAATATCTGTAAGTCCTGGGGTTGCTTCAATATTCATCTTTTTGGCTATCGAAGGAATACGAAGGTCACCGTCAATTATCAAAACCTTTTTTCCACTTTCTGCCAAAACATAGGAAAGATTTATTGAGGTTGTACTTTTTCCTTCTCCACGCATCGAGCTTGTGATACCGATTACTGGACATTTTTCATCCTCGGGTAAGGTGAAGGAAAGGTTTGTACGAAGAAGCTTGTATTGTTCTTTAGCAGTAAATTCCAAATTTTTATGCAGTGTTTTCTGATTAACTACTGTCGGATTAAAAGAAACTCTTTTAGCCATATTCACTCACCCTCCTTACTGATTATTACCCGAATATTTTTTGTAATATCCGTATTTTCTGCTGCCGTTTTCAACAAGATTAGGTATCTTTGCCAAAATCGGATAATCGTAATTCTTGATAACATATTCTTCATCGTGAATTGTATTATCAAGCATTGCGTAAATAACAAGATAAATTATTGAAGCAATTGCACCTAAAATAAAAGCGATTGCTGTGTATTTTGTAGTGCTTGGCGCTATCTTCTGGTGGTTTACAACTGCCGAGTCAACAACCTCCATTGAGCTACCCTCTACAATTTCAGAAATTCTTTGAGGTAAAATCTTTGCAATTCCATTTGCAATTATTTGAGCATCCTGCGCACTTTCACAGGTAACGGTAACACCCATAACCTCTGTCTCATTAACAGGCTCAGCTTCAATCATTTCTGATAATTCTTCCCAAGTGTATTTAAGACCGGTTTCATCAATTACCCTTTCAAGTGTTGTTCGGTTTTTGAGAATAACTGTATAGGTTTTAACAAGGCTTTGTGCAGCGCTTATTTCAGAAGAGCTGATACTGAAACCAATATCACTTACGGAAAACGAGCTGTTATTAACATAGAGCATAATTGATGATGAATAAGTAGGAGCAATCGCAAATGCTGCAATCGAAAATCCGATAAACGCCGCCAAAACGCTTGAAACAATAACCACCCATATCTTTTTCCAAATAGTTTTTAAAATGTGTGCCAAATCGACCACATAATATTCACTTCTTACGCTTTCTTGACTTTCCATCTTTTTACAACTCCTTAAAAACTCTCTATACAAAACTTATCCATCGAAAAGTTGCTCATTAACTCATCGCAAAGGACAGCAGAAAATTAAAAAGATTATTTCATATTTTAAACAGAACATAATCATACATATATATAATACTATGAAAAAGAAAAAAAGTCAACCCGAATCGTACGACAAAAAGCGACAAAAAATGGCAGATTGAATAACATAAGCCATTTCCGTGAGTTTTAAGCTTCTATCTCATAAAAAAACACCCTGCTTTTCTTTGCGAAAAACAAGGTGCTTTATATATTTATTTACTGCCTAACAAATGCTCCTTACAGAGCAATCGTGCTTTAGCTGACAACAAAAACATAATCTATACCGTAATATTTAAAACAAGATATTGCATCTTTGGAAATTTCTTCTCCTAAAACTGCAATACAAACTGCAGGAGGGCAGTTAACAGCAAGGTCTGCCAAAATTCTGCCGCATGCATTTTCAATTTGTATTTTCTCCCTTTGCAAAAACAATACTTTTGCGGGAGAAATGGCTTTGTTAAACGGTTTAATTACAGGGGGAGGTGTTATAATTTCTTCTGTTTTGGGAAGCTTTAAAAGCTCTTTTTCAAGGACTTCTATGCTCTCGTTATCAGTTTTTGAGGAAAACATAAAAGTGATAAAATCAGGGTCAGAAAATTCGCAAAAAATTCCTTTTTTCTCTAAAATCTCGGCGATTTCAAAGCCGAAATACCCATTTTTTTTAGTCGTCAAAGTGACCTTTAACGGTTCATCCGAAACATCAAAAAAACCGTGAATTTTGATGTTTTCTTTAAACTCTTTTACCCTCAAAATCACCCTTTTTAAATCACTTTTAATGTGCTTTTCAAGATATAAATTTGCCTTGTCAAGCGACTGCAAAATAAGATATGAAGGACTGGTTGAAGCGAATAAAGAGAGAGCATTTTCAGCATTTGTGGCAAAAAAATCGGGTGCATTTTTGCCGATATGAAGGTATCCCCCACCCGTTAAAACCGGTAAAGTTTTATGCGCCGAATCACAGCATAAATCAGCACCTAAATCAAGCGGATGAAGGCTCTTTTCAAGGAATTTAAAATAGCTTCCGTGTGCGTTATCGACAAGCAATAAAACATCATTTTCTTTGCAAATTTCGGCTATTTTTCTGATGTCAGAAACCTTTCCCAAATAATCGGGCGAAGTGATAAAAAGTGCTATGGGATTCAGCTTTTTCAGTTCTTTTTCGAGAGCGATAACATCAATTTCTAAAGATAAAATGTTCTCTTTTGGATAAATCCACCTAACCTCTACATCGAGTAAAGCCGAGGCTGTCACAAAGGTTTTGTGGGCATTTCTACCTGCTAAAATAAGGGGCTTTCTGCCTTTTTCAAGGGCATATTTTTTAACAAGATAAAGCATAGCCCGAATAGAAAGTGATGAGCCTTCAGTAGAATAAAATGAAGCCTTGCTGTCAAAAAGACGTGAAGCGTTTTCTTCACTTTCTTTGATGATGCCCTTAGCACTGTAAAGCACGTCTGCACCCGTAATTTCAGTTATATCAAGACCTTCCGAGCCTAAAAACTCCTTGCCCTTGTGACCGGGCATATGAAATCTTAAAGGTTCACTCTTTAGGTAATTTTTGCAAAAATCACAAATAGGTGTATTCATACTATTTCCCTAACTTTTTTGAAACTTCAATAAAAATAGCACATTCCATACGCTTTTTAAAAAGCTCGCAACCGGGCTTATAAATACCGGTAATATCCCCTGTTGCGTGATAGGCGTTGGCAGCACAACCTCCCGAGCAATAAAGCTTTGCCCAGCAATCACGACATTCCTCGTGTGCATAAACATTACAGGAGCGGAACTTATCCTGACACTGTGTATTTGTAACTCCATCCCATATATTTCCAAGCAAAAATTTCTCATCACCTACAAACTGATGGCAGGGATATAGGTCACCCCAAGGGGTCACAGCCATATATTCTGTTCCCGAACCGCAACCCGAAATTTTCTTGTAAATACAAGGGCCTCCACTTAAATCAATCATATAATGATAAAAGGTAAAGGGTCTTCCCTCGTTGTGTCTTTTAAGCATTAAGTCAGCCAATTTTTCATATTGCTGCATAACAATTTCCAAATCATCAGCAGTCAAAGCCGAGGGGTCTTCGGGTGCACATACAACCGGCTCCATTGAAAGCTCTGTAAAGCCCAAATCGAGCATAGTTTCAATATCCTTTAAAAAGTCCGGATTTTCGTGAGTAAAGGTGCCACGCATATAGTATTCCTTACCGCCACGCTGCTTTACTAACTCTTGAAACTTGGGAACAATTTTTTCCCAACTTCCCTGCCCGTTATAATCAACTCTGTATTTGTCGTGGATTTCTTTTCTTCCGTCAAGACTTAAAACCACGTTGCTCATTTCCTTATTGGCAAAATCGATTACATCCTTATCAATAAGCATTCCATTAGTGGTAAGAGTGAAACGGAAATTTTTATTTGCCTGCTTTTCACGCTCTCTTGCATATTTCACAAGCTTTTTTACAACGTCGAAATTCATAAGCGGTTCACCGCCGAAAAAATCAACCTCTAAATTACGGCGAGTACCCGAATTTTCAATCAGAAAATCAAGAGCACGCTTACCCGTTTCAAGACTCATAACAGCACGCTCGCCCGAATACTTACCCTGACTTGCAAAGCAATAAGCACAGTTAAGATTGCAGGTGTGTGCCACGTGCAGACAAAGTGCCTTTACAACGTTTGAAGTGCGGGCTTTAAGTTCACCCGCCATAGGCTCAAAAACATCGTTTGCAAAAAGCTTCCCATCGTTTTTAAGGGAAAGTATCTCGTCATAACACTCTTCTATTTCTTCCCTTGTCGCTTGTGG
>JAZNRN010000064.1:0-32791 GCA_045590775.1 Acutalibacteraceae bacterium | reverse complement strand
CTTAATAGTGTGCTCTTTTTTTTCAACGGTAACGCCTGCCCAGTTACCGACATTTTCGTTACTTCCTGTCAGAGCGTTATACATTGTGGTTTTGCCCGAATTGGGGTTACCCGTCAAAGCAATTCTCATTTTTTTCCTCCTTGAAATCACAAGCTTGAGTTAGCTGTCGCTAACTACAGCTTAAAAAATAATCAGCAGACCTGTTTTATGATTTTTAAATCAGGATTGCCTCTGCCAACTGATTATCAATATTATAACGTGCATCCTTAATTGAAACAATACAACTGCCCTTCAAATGAGAGACAACCGTAATTGTTTCCCCACTGTAGCAACCGAGAGAAAAAAGAAAAGCGTTCAATTCCTCATCGTCGGTTACAATTTTTCGGATGGTATATTCTTTGCCTTCAATAGCATCTTTTAATGTCATAGGTGAAATACCTCCGTTTTTCTATTTCTATTGAGTTAGCCTTTGCTAACCGTAAATAGAATACACCCTCTCCTCCATTTTGTCAAGCATTTTTTACCAATTTTTTTATATTTGTATATTATGTAAGTTAAGATTCTGTAATCTTTCTGCATTTTTATTTTTTTGACAGTTTTTTTGCATTATATGTAAATGTGTAGCGATTTCATTGACTTTTAATTTTTCGAGTGGTATAATGCTTTTGTTTCGAAAATTCGAGCAATTTATGATTTGGGAGATGTTCTTTATGAACATATTACTTGCGGTGTCTATTGCACTTCTTGCAGGACTTTTGATGACGAGAATTTTTAAACCCTTAAAGCTTCCTTCAGTTACAGCATACCTTATAGCAGGCGTTCTGGTAGGCCCTTATGCTTTGGGTAGGCTTCATTTAAACGGTATGGGCTTTGATTCGCACGATGCAGTGGAAAATCTCGCACTAATTTCCGAAGTGGCTTTAGGCTTTATCGCCTTTTCTATCGGTAACGAGTTTAGGCTTTCTGACCTCAAAAAAACCGGAAAGCAAGCGCTTGTAATCGGTATTTTTCAGGCATTATCCGCAACTTTGGTGGTTGACCTTGCGCTCTTTACGGTACATAAAATTATGCCCGATGTACTTTCCCTTTCGCAAGTTTTGACACTCGGTGCAATTGCGACAGCAACCGCTCCCGCCGCAACACTTATGGTTGTAAGACAATATAAAGCAAAAGGTCCGCTAACCAAGCTTTTGCTGCCCATAGTTGCACTCGACGATGCGGTAGGTCTTATAGTTTTTGCCGTTTCCTTCGGAATTGCAAAAACCCTTATAAGCGGTACGGTTGATATGGTTTCAATAATTGTAAACCCCTTGATTGAAATTGCCGCTTCCCTCATTTTAGGTGCTTTAATGGGAGTTGTGCTTACCTTACTCGAAAAGCTTTTTAACTCAAATACAAACCGCCTTAATCTCACAATCGGTGCAGTGCTTTTGACAGCCTCGATTTCTATGCTTAAATTTAATATAGGTCCTGTTGAAATTCATTTCAGCTCATTGCTATCATGTATGATGTTAGGCACTGTATTTTGTAATATATGTCCCCTATCTCACGACCTTATGGAAGCATCTGACAAATGGACATCGCCTATATTTGCGCTTTTCTTTGTGATAAGCGGTGCAGAACTCGAACTTAGCGTATTTACCTCAGCTTCCATAATAATAATCGGTGTGGTTTACATAATAACAAGATGTATCGGTAAATACTTCGGCACATTTATAAGTGCAAAGCTTACGCATTGCTCACCCCAAATTTCCAAATATTTAGGAATCACCCTATTCCCTCAAGCAGGTGTTGCACTCGGTATGTGTGCTACCGCTTCGGTACAGTTAGGTGCTGTAGGTGACCTTATTCGAAATATCACACTTTTTGCAGTACTCATTTACGAACTAGTAGGTCCATTGATGACAAGAATGGCGCTTCAAGCCGCCGGTGAAATCAAGCCTATCTCCGATGAGGTTAAAAACCGACGCAAAATAAAGCTCGCACATGCCCAAAAAACCAAGCAATAAACCCATTTCCCCTTGCCGAATAATCGGCAGGGGTTTTTATAAATTTTATTGAAATGTATATTACTATTTTATTGACTTATGGTAATAATTGAAGTATAATCCATATTAGATTATTATATAAAATTCATATAAAGATTGTTAAAATTTTGTCAATAATATCCATAATTTATGTTTTTTAAGAAAGGTGAAAATCCCTATGGCTTTTTATTTAAAAGGAGTAAAGGTTCCGCATTTGAAAAAAACAGCGAATCTTTCAGCCGTGGCACTTACTAATGTGGAAAAGGTGACAATTCCCACTTCTATGCATATTGGAGCGCCAGCAAAGCCTATTGTCAAAAAAGGTGACAAGGTGAAAATCGGCACTCTGATAGCAGAGCAAAACGGTTTTGTTTCCTCTCCCGCTTATTCGAGTGTGTCGGGTACTGTTTTGTCTGTTGATGACTTTTTGCTTTCAAACGGTAAAACCGTTCCTGCAATCACTATTGAATCTGACGGCAAAATAGAAATAGACGAAAGTATTAAACCTCCGGTAGTCAGAGGAAAGGCAAGCCTTCTCAAAGCCATTGAACAAAGTGGTATTGTCGGTCTCGGCGGTGCTGGCTTTCCAACTTATGTTAAATTTGCCACCGACAAAAAAATCGAATATCTTGTCGTAAATGGTGCCGAGTGCGAACCGTATATCACAAGTGACTCCGTTACTATGGTCAATGATTCAGAAGATATACTCTTTGCTTTAGAAAAATTAGTAAAACATTTTAAAATTGACAATGTAATAATCGGCATCGAGAAAAACAAGCCCGAAGCAATTTCTAAAATGAAAGAAATCTGCAAATACGACAATTTTTCAGTAGAAGTTTTACCAAGCCTTTATCCTCAGGGTGGCGAAAAAGTGCTCGTTTACCACACAACGAGGAGAAAAATACCCGAAGGCAAGCTTCCGATTGATGTCGGTTGTGTTGTCTGCAATTCAACCACTATCGCCGCAATAGGCAAATATTTAAAAACCGGCATTCCGCTTGTGAGCAAGTGCGTAACGGTTGACGGAAGTGCTGTTGAAAATCCGCAAAACGTACTCGTTCCTATCGGCACTCCAATTAACGCTTTACTTGATTTTTGCGGACTGAAATGCGAGCCAAAAAAGGTTTTATACGGAGGACCTATGATGGGAATTGCGGTCCCGGATTTGTCCTTGCCCGTTCTGAAAAATACAAACGCTATAGTAGCCTTTGATGAAAAAGACGCAAAAATACCAAAGCCCACCGCTTGCATTAAATGTGGCGCTTGTGCTCATCATTGCCCACTTGGTATCGACCCCACTTTAATTTCAAAGCTTTTAAGACAAAACGACATCCAAGGTCTCAAGCGTGTAGGAGCAGAGCTTTGTATGGAATGTGGTTGTTGCTCTTTTGTATGTCCTGCAAAGCGTCCCATTGTAGAAAATAACCGATTAGCAAAAATGGCTATCAAGGAAACCGAAGCAAAGGAGGCAAAATAAATATGTCACTACGTTTATCATCTTCACCGCACATCAGAAAAAGCATTACCACACACGATATAATGCTTGATGTCATATTAGCACTTTTGCCTGCTGCCATTGTTGGTTCTGTTTTGTTCGGTTTAGATGCAATTTTAATTATTGCAGTTTGTGTCGCCACTTGTGTTTTAGCCGAATATATTTTTAATCTCATTTTAAAAAAGGAACAAACTATCGGAGATTTGTCTGCTGTTGTCACAGGTCTTCTGTTAGCGCTTAATCTACCGGCAACTACTGCACTTTGGCAGGCTGTAGTAGGCTCGGTTTTTGCAATAATCGTTGTAAAATGTATTTTCGGCGGACTTGGTTGCAATGTTGTAAACCCAGCTATAACAGCTCGTGTTTTTATGATTTTAGCCTTCCCCACTACTGTCGCAAAGGTTGCCTTTCCAACATTTGTTAAAACAGTAGATTCAGTATCGGGTGCCACTCCGCTATCCCTTATAGGAACTGAAAATGCTCTAGACATCAAGGATTTGGCTCTCGGCTTCACGGGCGGTGCTATCGGTGAAACCTGCGCTGTTGCCCTTTTACTAGGCGGAATATATTTAATCGTTTGCAGAGTTATCACCTGGCATATCCCCGTATCCTTTATAGGAACGGTTTTCGTTTTGAGCTTTTTGCTTGACGGTTTCAGCTTTACAAACGCTCTTTCCTGGATTTTATCAGGCGGTCTTTTTATCGGCGCCTTCTTTATGGCTACCGACTACGTAACCTCCCCTCATAACCCAATACCAAAGATGATTTTTGGTGCTGGTGCAGGTATTATCACTACACTCATACGTTTTTACGGAAATATTCCCGAGGGTGTTTCCTACGCAATTCTTTTGATGAACATTCTTAATCCATATATTGAAAAAATCGCTCCGAGAAAATTGTTTGGAGGGAAAACGGTATGAAAAAACACTTAAAAACTGTCATTTCCCTTACGGTCATTTGTGCGGTTGTCTCTGTTTTACTCGGTATTACAAATCACATTACCGCACCTAAAATAGCCGAGCAGGAACGCTTGAGCACACAAGGTTCCTTTAATGATGTTCTTCCGTCAGGCAAGGATTTTAAAGAAATCCCAACCGACAAATTTAATTCTGCTGTTAAGCAAGCATTTTCCTCCTCGGACGGCGGTTATGTATTTAAAATCGAAGTTTCGGGATACGCTGACGGACTTGTTATTATGTGCGGCGTTAATTCTGACGGTAAGGTAGCAGGAGCCACCTGTATTGCATCAAATGAAACAAACGGTGCGGAAAAGGACTATGGCAACCGCTTTAAAGACAAAACACTCAAAAATGTAGATTCGGTTGACACAATTTCAGGCTCGACACGAACCACTTCTGCATATAAAGACGCAATAAAATATGCACTTGAAGCCTTTGCAATATTGGGTGGTGCAGAAATAGACACAAGAAGTGAAGCGGAAATTTTAGCCGACACATTACCCGAAGCAGAGGGCAAATTCACCATTTATTATATGTCGAATGATGCGACTGTCTATCGAGCTGATAATACAACCGGCTATGTATTTATCATCGGTGGCAAATATATCGCTACCGATAACCAAGGCAAAATCGTCGGTGAACACTCGGATGAAATTAAAAAAACCGTCAAAAATGTATTCGACAATACAGCTTTTGACAATTTGACACGCATCAATCTCAAAAAATACAAAAAAATCACATCTGATATTGAATATGCCTACAAAACCCCTCAAGGCAATTATATGTTTGATGTAAAAGCTGCCGGCTACGGTATCCAAGGTGGAAGTAAATATTCCACCCCCAGCGGAGAATATATTAAAATTCGTATATTTATCAGCAAAAACGGAGAAATCCTATCTTGTGTGACGACCTTCCAAGCCGAAAGTAAAAACATCGGAGATGCCTGTGCTTCTAAGGATTATTACTCAAAATATATCGGCAAAACCTCTGACAGCTACTCACAGGTTGATACCATAAGCGGTGCAACCATAACCTCTATCGGTTATGAAAAAGCTGTAGGGTCAGCCTTTAATGCTTTTAAAATTTTGAAAGGAGCTGCCAAATAAATGAAAAACGGTAATATGTCTATATTTCTGAAAGGCTTACTCCTTGAAAATCCTGTATTTGTTCTGATTTTGGGCACCTGTCCCACTTTGGCGGTTACCTCAACCGTAATTGGCGCTTTGGGTATGGGTATTGCAGCAACGGTTGTTTTAATTTGTTCAAATGCTGTAATTTCACTCTTGCGCAAATTTATTCCCGAAACGGTACGCATACCTTGCTATATCGTAATTATCGCAAGCTTTGTAACAATTGTTCAAATGCTCATACACGCATATCTTCCCTCACTTTACGAAACCTTGGGTGTTTATTTGGCACTCATCACGGTAAATTGTATAATTTTGGGAAGAGCCGAAATGTTTGCCGGCAAAAACAGTGTCGGAAAATCCGCACTTGACGGACTTGGTATGGGACTCGGTTTCACATTGGCATTACTTTCAATGGCAATAATTCGTGAAGTGTTCGGAAAAGGCGCATTTGCAGGAATGGAAATTCCTTTTATGCAGAATTTTAAAATAAGTATATTAGCTTCCGCTCCCGGCGGATTTATGGTTTACGGTTTTCTTATCGCATTGGTTTACAAGCTAACCCACGGAAAGGCTCCCAAAAAGAAATCTTTTTCTTGCGAGGGCTGTCCTTCGGCGGCACTTTGCGGAAAGAAAGACTGCAGTTTAGAAAAAACGGAGGGCAATTAAATGGATACCTTTAAAAGCTTAATTATAATCCTTATGTCCTCTGTACTTGTAAACAACTATGTTTTAAGTAAATTTTTGGGCATTTGCCCCTTTCTTGGCGTGTCTAAAAAGCTTGATCAAGCAGTAGGTATGGGTGTTGCCGTTATCTTTGTTATGATAATGGCTACTGCCGTTACTTGGCCTATTCAACATTTTATACTTGACGAGGCGGGTCTCGGATATATGCAGACCATTGTATTTATTTTGGTAATTGCCGCTCTCGTACAATTCACCGAAATGGCGCTCAAAAAGTTTTTGCCCTCCCTTCACAAAAGTCTCGGTGTGTATTTGCCTCTGATTACAACCAACTGTGCCGTTTTAGGTGTTACCATTCAAAACATTTCAGACAACTATACTTTTTTGGAAGCTATGGTTTCCTCTTTTGGTTGCGGTCTGGGATTTTTGCTTGCAATGGTTCTTTTTTCGGGAGTTCGCTCAAAGCTTTGTGAATCTGAAATCCCCCAAAGCTTTAAAGGTCTTCCCGTAACTCTTATTTCGGCATCCTTTGTCTCAATGGCATTTATGGGATTTGGCGGAATTGTAGAAAATATCTTTAAATAAGGAGTGACAATATGCTTGAAAACATTTTAATTGCCTTTGCAGTTGTAACTGCCACAGGACTAATTTTAGCTGTACTTTTGGCACTTGCTTCTCACTTCTTATTTGTCAAAAAGGATGAAAAAGTCGAAAAAATTCGTGAAGCCTTGCCCGGTGTCAACTGTGGCGCTTGTGGTTATACAGGTTGTGACGAATATGCAAAGGCGATAGCCGAAGGTGCTAAAACCAATCTTTGTGTTCCCGGCGCTGATGCGGTATCACAAAAAATCTCTGACATTTTAGGTGTTGAATTTGTTGATGTTATCGAAAAAGCGGCTTTTGTACGCTGTAATGGTAATATAAACGATACCGAAAGACCTAATGTTTACGACGGCATACCTACCTGCAAAGCCGCCAAAATGATTTATGGCGGTCCAAATGATTGTAAATACAGTTGTCTGGGTTGCGGTGACTGTGCAGCAGTTTGTCCGGTTAACGCCATTTGTATTTCAGACGGTATTGCTCATATAAACCGAGATATTTGTATCGGTTGTGAGCTTTGTGCAAAAACCTGTCCTAAAGGCGTTATCGAACTCTCCCCTCAAATTTCAACGGTAGCTGTTATGTGCAGTAGCTGTGACAAGGGCGCCATTGCCCGCAAAAAGTGTAAAAACGCTTGTATAGGATGTAAAAAATGTGAAAACACCTGTCCACACGGTGCAATCACAGTTAAAGACAATCTTGCAAGTATTGATTACGAAAAATGCACCGGTTGTAAAAAGTGTGCAGAGGTTTGCCCCACAAAATGTATAAAAATCATAGGATAACAAATGAAATCTAAAATTAGAAATGATTTGATTTTAATCGGCATTATTTTGGCAATTTCGGTTATACTGTTTATAGCGCTTAAACTTTCCTCCAAAAAAGGTAATATTATAGAAGTGACTGTAGAAGGAAAAACCGTTGCAAGCTATAATATCAAGGAAAATGCTCGCTTTGAAATAAAGACCAAAGGCGACCATATTAACACACTTGTCATAAAGGATGGTAAAGCGTATATCGAATACGCTGATTGCCGTGACAAAATTTGCCAAAACCACAAGCCCATAAGTCTTGAAGGTGAGAGTATTATCTGTCTTCCTCACAAGGTAACTATAACCGTAATGAGTGGAGGTTAATAGATGAAAAACACAACCAAAAGACTTTCCCTTTTGTCACTGCTTACCTCTTTGGCTTTAATATTGTCCTTTGTCGAGTCACAGCTTCCTCCCATATATCCATCAATACCCGGTATTAAAGTAGGTCTTGCAAACATTGTAATTATTTACTCGCTTTACAGTCTTTGCCCCATTGACACTATTGCGATTTCTTTAATCAGGGTTTTTACGGTCAGCTTGCTTTTCGGAAACGCTTTGGTTCTCGCTTACAGTCTTTCGGGAGCAATTTTGAGCTTTTTGGTTATGCTGATACTTAAAAAGCTCAATAAATTTTCCTGTGTCGGCGTTAGTGTTGCGGGAGCAGTATCCCATAATCTAGGACAAATCGGTGTGGCGATTTTGCTTCTTAACACACCGCAAATAGGTTATTATATGATAATTTTAGCTCTGACCGGCGCAATAGCAGGTATTCTTATCGGTCTTTGCGCCGCAATTTTAATAAAACGTACAAAAAGCATAAAATTTTAAGGAGTTGCTTTCAATGAAAAAAATCCTCGCTTTATTGCTCACATTTGCTTTTCTTTTTTCTTTTACCTCGTGTAAAAATGATACCCCCGACAAAACCGAAAAACCGTCAGCTTCAACCTCGGTTAAATTCGGTATGGGTGTGGTTTCAGGTCTTTCTGACCCTACTTCTGCAAAAGGCGATACTAACGGTCACGCCGAAATGACAACGACTGCTGCTGCTGTTTTCCTCGACAAAGACGGAAAAATTACCCAATGTGTTATCGACACAATGGAAAATTCGTTATCCTTTTCAAGCAACGGTAAAGCCATAGCTTTAACCGAGCCCAAAACAAAATACGAATCCGGAGATGCTTACGGCATGGTGGCTTACGGCGGTGCTAAAAAGGAATGGTTCGAACAAGCCGACAGCTTTATAAAGCTTATAAAGGGCAAAAATTCAAATGAAGTTAAAGCCCTCGCTTTAGAAAACGGAAGCCCCAGCGATGAAGTTGTAAAGGCAGGCTGCACCATCAATATCGGTGACTTTGTAAAGGCTGTGTTAAAGGCTATTGAAAACGCAAAAGATACAAAAGCCGAAAGCGGTAACAAGCTGAAATTAGCTTTTGTAGCAACTCAAGGCGTTATGACCGATGCCACTTCGGACAAAAACGGTGAAAACGAGGTTACTGTTGACATTACCGCCGCCGCTCTTAACGGTGACAAAAAGGTGACCGATGCAATTATTGATACCGTTGAAGGCTCTGTTTCATTTAATACCAAGGGCATTACAGAAAATAAAGCAGAAAACCTTTTGACAAAACGCCAATTAGGCGATGATTACGGTATGGTCAAAAGCGGTCTTACCAATAAAGAATGGTATGAACAGGTTGACTCATTTATTTCCAATATCATAGGTAAAACCGCCGCAGAAATCAGCGCTTTATCGGCAGAGGACGGTACTCCCTCATCTGTAGTTACAGAGTCGGGTTGCACAATTAACATCCTCAGCATTGCCAAATCAGCCGCAAAGGCCGCATCTTAAACAAAAATAAAAATAGCTCAGCTGTAAGCTGGGCTATTTTCAAAACATAAAGGATATCTAATGAAAAAAATTATATCTTTAATTCTTGTAATTGTTTTTTGTCTTATCGCATTGACTGGCTGTGGCAAAGAAAAAAAGCTTCAAAAATTTACCGATTACAGCTTTGATTACTTCGATACGGTCACTACCATAATTGGTTATGAAATAAACGAAGATACCTTCTATAAAAATTGTGAAAAAATCAAAGAGCAGTTAGGAGAATATCATCGACTTTATGACATTTATACCTTTTACAAGGGTGTAAACAATTTGGCTGTTGTAAACTCTTTAGAAAACGGAAAGCACACTCCCGTAACGGTCGATAAAAAAATTATTGACCTGCTTTTATTTTCAAAAGAAATGTACCAAAAGACAAACGGTAAAGTGAACATAGCGGCAGGAAGTGTCTTGTCAATTTGGCATAAAGCAAGGCAATCAGGACTTGACAATCCAAAAACAGCGGCACTTCCCGACAAAAAAGCTTTGGCTCAAGCCTCACTTCATACAAATATTGATGATGTTGTGCTTGACTGTGAAAAAAATACGGTATGGCTTAGGGACAATAAAATGACGCTCGACGTCGGTGCTGTTGCCAAAGGCTATGCCACACAAAAAGTCGGCGAATATATTAAAAGCATCGGGCTTTCCTCATACCTACTCAACGTCGGAGGAAATGTCAAAGCCTTAGACCCACCTTCAAAGGACGATAACTGGACTGTCGGAATAGAAAATTCCGACACATCTGACACAGAAAACCCCTATACAGAAATTTTGAAAATTTCCAACACCTGCCTTGTCACAAGCGGAAATTATCAAAGATTTTACACAGTCGGAGGTAAAAATTACAACCACATAATTGACCCCGCAACACTTTTTCCTGCAGAGCTTTACACCAGTGTATCAATTCTTTGCCAAGACTCCGGCATTGCCGATGCTCTTTCTACCGCCCTGTTTTGTATGAGTGTCGAAGACGGTAAAAAGGTTTTGAAAAAATTTGATAACATAGAAGCTCTTTGGCTTACAACGGACGGTGAAAAAATATACACCGATAATTTCAAAAACTATTTAGATAAATAATATTAAAAGGTGTGAAAAATTATGCAAATGGTATTGCTCACAGCATTGGGTGTTGGTGCCTCTACGGTTTTTGGCTCAGTTTTAGGCTTTGTTTTCAGAAAAATATCGCACAAATTTTCAGATATTGTGCTTTCCTTTGCGGCGGGTGTAATGCTGGCAGCTGCAGTTATAGGACTGATTATTCCCTCCCTTGACCAAGGCGGAAAATACGGTATTCTTGTCACCGTGGCGGGTGTTTTTGCTGGAGCTTTGGTTTTAAATGTAATTGATAAAATAGTACCTCATTTACATAGAATTTTGGAGCCCGACATCGAAAACCACAATAATAAAAATCTTGACAGGGTTTTACTTTTTGTAATAGCCATTGCCATCCACAACCTGCCCGAAGGAATTGCCGCCGGTGTGGGTTTTGGAAGTGAGAATACAAATGAGGCATTTTTAATAGCAGGAGGAATCGCACTTCAAAATATACCTGAAGGTATGGTTGTAATAGGTCCTATGCTGTCTTCAGGACTTTCTGCCAAAAAAACCTTTGCTATAGCTGTGGTTACAGGACTTGTCGAGGTTGTCGGCACACTTCTCGGCTATTTTGCTGTAAGCATTTCTGCGGCACTTCTTCCCTTTGCGTTAGCGCTTGCGGGAGGTACTATGCTCTACGTAATAAGTGATGAGATGATTCCCGAAACCCACCACGAAAGCTCACGTGGTGCTACTTATTCGCTTCTTGTCGGGTTTTGCTTAATGCTTGTATTCGATTATTTATTAGGATAGGGTGACAAGACTTGAACCTGTCACGCCTGATATTTATAATTTTCTGCCCGAACTTGTCTTTTCACTTGTAATACGACAGCCTTACAAAAATAAACGCAAGCAAGGCGGTAAAAGGTGACAGTGAAACCCTAACAGGTTCAAGTCTTGTCACCCTAAGCAAACACCCTCAACAACTATTATATTCTTTTCATTATATAAAAATGGGAATGAACTTTTTGTTCATTCCCATTTTTTAGCATTTGTTCAGAAATAGTAAGTATCAATTGATAAGGAACAGCTTAAAATTCTTTTTCCGAACTGTATTTTGTAATGCTTTCGCTTGCGCTGCCACTGTAAGAAACTATTTGTGATTTAACACGGTATTTACCACCATTGTGTGAAATGGTTTTATGAAAAGATAAATAATAATCGTTTACAGATGTGCTCCATGTTTGAATATCGGTCCACAACAACAACACTTTTTTCTGGAATGTCATTGTAACCTTAATTTTAGTTGTTATACCTTTGTATCCTTCAACAATAGTACCGCATATAGCTTTACCACTGGAATTAGTTAAAGTAGCAGATACGGAAGCTGTATAACTAAAACGAGGCTGAACAGAAGAACTGCTTGTTGAAAGGCCCTGTGCATTTGCGGGCAAAGTTATACAGCAGCATAAAACCATAACCATTACAACAGATAAAATCTTCTTAAACATTAACGTCCCCCCTTTTCCTATATCTTATCTATAGAGTTTTGTATATACTCTGTATATACAAACGAAAAGAGCTGACAATTTGTGACATTTTTTATTCCAAGGGTATCGATTCTGCAATTTTTTTCAATTCTACGCTTGAAACTTGACCGTATATATTATAAAAATATTTTTCATCACCGAAAGTAATACGATTAACACCCTTGTTTTCGTAGATAATACCTTCCAAACCATTTATATAAACCGTTTTAGATCCCACATCCTCTGTGTCAACAAAAGTAGTATCGCCATCGTTTATACGTTGTGAATAAAAAATTGTATTTTCTTTTGAATCTATATATTCAATAAAACATGAATATTCATCGCTCAAATCACGGCTTAAATTAAAGCCTTCTGGTAAATACTGCGGTTTAACCTTTTTAAATTCTGTATGACCCGAAATTTCATCCCCATCTACAGAAACCTCAGAATATGTTGTAAAGGTTTCAACAAAAAATTCAATTATTGCTTCTCTGATTGCTTTGACACTGAAAGCAGTAGCGGTAAGGCTTATTACCAAAGCCGAGACAATAATTGCCACCCGCTTACCGACAGTGTTAATCATATAATAATATGATTTCCGCTGCATTGAAATCAATTTTTGCATTTTCTTTTCAAAAGCTTCTGAAAATGTTATATCCTTAAGCTCTTCATCGTCGGGCAAAGCTTCGCACATCTTTTGGTTATAAAGTTCAAACGTCATTATTAACTTTTCATCAAGTTCTTTAGACAGAAACATGGTTTTCTCCCCGTTCAGCAAGCTTTTTTCTTAAAATTTCTCTTCCCCGTTGCAATCTTTTTCTGACTGCAGCATTATCAATGCCGACTATATCAGCAATTTCTTTGTCTGATAAATCATAAAACACTTTTAATTCAATTATTTCTCTATATGTATCTGACAGGGATTCTATAACCGAATAAACGTCCTGTAATTCTATGTTTTTAAATGAATCATTTTCCACATAGCCCATATTATCAATTTCTTCTAAACCAAAGGATTTGTCCTGCTTTTGTTTTCTAAGCATATCAACACAAACGCTTTTAACTATTATAACGACAAATGACTTGGTTTTGTGACGGTCATTTTCATCAACATCCTTAATATAGCGTGTTAATTTTATAAATGCTTCATGAACAGCATCCTCTGCCAAATACTCATCTCTAAGCTTTTCTTTGGCAACATATTTCATTAAGCTTCTGTAGTCATTATAAAGTCTTTCAAATTTTAATTTATCTTCTTCAGTATCAATTAAACTCAAATAAAACAGCACCATAAAAACTCCTTTTAAAATTTTAAAAAATTATATCATTTATATCGTTCTGTTTCCAGCATTTCCCAAAAAACAAATTGGTTTTTGTCACAAAAAATATCATTTTGTCGTTAATATTTGTGTGAGTGCAACTTATATTCCGCCAATAAAAATTATACAATCAGCTTTAAAACCAAAGTCTGCCGCCACCATTGTAAATATCGAAAAATTTTATTGCTACACATAATTTTATAAGCATTTAAATTATATAAAACCACACTTTTGAAAGTTACTATAAGGTAACTTTCTTGTGCTTTGGCTAGCCAAAGCATTTAATAAGAATTATTTTGATTCCAAAAATTTCATTTTGTGAACCATAGTTCCTACCATATATTTCCAAAATGTACTAATGTAAAACTTAACCTTCGACAAGAAGTGTGAGGTTTCTACAATGTTTTCAAAAGAATTAGCTTCCAAGATTTTAAAATTTGCTGACGAACGAAATATGACATTAGAAGCTTTATCCGAAAAATCAGGTCTTTCGAGAAGATTTATTAACAACGTCACAAGCGGAAGGCAGGTTCCAACATTAAATAGTTTAGAAAAGCTATGCTCTGCTTTAGAAGTCGAACCAAACGACCTGCTAATAAGTGAAAAATCAAAGGACCAAGAAAGAGCTATTGCGATGTTAGTTAATACTGTTTATTGTAGCAGTAAGGAAAATCCATCCGCATATACACCGGTTTGCCCATACTGTAACGCATTATTACAAAACGATTGGCAAAGCTACTGCGATAACTGCGGTCAAAAATTAAGTTGGAAACATTTTTTAGAATCAAAAGTAATTATGCAGAAACCTCCAAGAAAACATATTTAAGGGATGAGAATTATGCAAGTAACATATACCCTAAGAACAGATATTTTAATTGATGAGGAAAACCATAAACACACAGTATATGGTATCAATGCACTTGACTTTGAAAACGTATTAAAATCCATTGCTGATATATTTTTTGACAAACAAAAAGCAGAAAATTTTATTGAGCTGTGCAATGAAGAAAAATTGGAATTAGTTCATTTACAAGATGTTATAGAGGATATTTTCTAAAAACACAAAGACAAAAAGTGTTTTCCTTATTTTTAATTAAATTTTTTGTCTTGCTGTTATACATTCTATTACCCCGTGTGCTATCAGTTTTCTATCTCGTTGCGAATAATATTCAAGTCGTGCTTCAAGTTCTTTAATAATCCTGCACCATCATAAAAACTAAAACGCATCAAATTGTGTCGCAACTCTCTTTTCCTATGTAAAAAATCACCACGAATATGTTAGCATATTAGTAACGAATTATCAATATTTCGTTTAAGATGGTATATATTTTTAGTGCCCGTTTTAAAGTAGGTTTTAATAATACTCAAATTATACGAAAACGGTATGAAATAATTTTTGTACAAAAAAGAAGTGAGGAAGTTTCCTCACTTCTTTTAATTTTAAAAAGCATACTCAAAGCTTCTGCTCATTTGATTTATTGACTTTCAACTAAAACCTTTCGTAAACCACAACTTCATCCATAGGTCTTGTTTTAAAGTGCATATCAAGCGGTTTTGCGTCCTTTGACACATAACCCATTACAAGAAGTGCAGACGGCTCGATATTTTCGGGAATATCAAAAGTATTACGCATTGCCACAGGGTCAAAATGCATAACCCAACAAGAACCAACCCCTTCATTTTGTGCGGCCAACATCAAATATGTAGCCACAATTACCGAATCGACAGGCGATGATAAAGCACTATCGTACTTTCTTACCCAGCTTTCATCTTTATTATGGCAAACAAGCATTGCTGTCGGAGCATTAAAATGACATTTTGTACATCCTTTAAGCTTTGCAACCGATTCATCTGTATTAAGCACAAGTATTCTCTGTGGCTGATAATTACAGCCTGTAGGTGCTTTATGACCTGCATCAAGAATTTTGTCAATGACCTCCTGCGGCAAATGCTCCTCTTTAAAGCTTCTTACGGAATATCTTTCGGTAATTAGCTCTTGAAAATCCATACTATTCCTCTCTTTTCCTATCAAACGACATCTGCAAAATACATCTCATATTTTTAGATATACAACTAAAACCTTTGATTATTTAATTTCATTAAAGGCTTTTATCCACTCTCTTTTTATAAGCTCATGACCTTTAGCCGTCGGGTGAATACCGTCACCAATCCAATACTCGGCAGGAGCAGATTCCAACGCTTTATCAAACTTTTCCTGAAGCGGAATGAATTTAAGCTTATATTTTTCTGCTAATTCTTTGGAAATTTTTGCTGTTTCTCTAACCCCGGAATTAAGTATCTTCCAACGGTTAGGCTCTTCCTCGCAATCATCTGTTCCGGGACATCTTAAAACAAATGGCTCTAAAATCATAATCTTTGTGTCAGGTAATTCCTCACGAAGCTCGGCAAGCAAAATGTCATAAACCTTTCGATAGCGTTCAATTCCCGTTCCGTTTGGGTCAGGACCTATACTGTGCCAAATATCGTTAACGCCAATGAGAATACTCAAATAATCGGGTTTGACATTTAAAATATCTCTGACTATGCGAGAATATAAATCGAGTACTCTGTTACCGCTGATACCTCTATTAACAAAATTATATTCATTTGGATATAAAAAGCCAAGCTCCGCAGAAACAAGCAAAGGATAGCCTATGCCAAATTTTAAATACCAATCCTCACACCTACCGCCGTCGGTAATTGAATCTCCTTGAAAAAGTATTGTTTTCATAAAATTTCCTTCTTTCAAACCTTTTTATTCTTTATACCATAACGACTATTTCTTGTCAACAAAAAGCCGCAGTTTTTTAACTGCGGCTTTAAAAAATATTGTAAGCTTTTGCAAACAAAAGAATATACTGTAATGGGGTGATAATATGCCTTATAAACTACCTATGACAATAAATGATGAGCAAGATCTTAAAGCCTTTGAAAACTATTTATCAGATGACATTAAGCAATTTTCCAAGACAAAAAGTGAAATCAGTCTGAAAAGCAGTCTTAAAGCCCAAATCGGACAATTCGTGTTGCTCGAAACCGTTTTTGGCTTGCGAAAAGGCAAGCTTTTGGAGGTTGGCAGTGACTTTGTTGGTATAAGCTGTAATAACCCTAAAAATCAGATGCTCATAAGCTTTTCAAAAATAAATTCTTTTATTCTCCTTCGGGGAAATTGAATTTTCCGTTATTTTGTTCACCTTGAGATATTTCTTTGTCGGTATAGCTTGATTCACCGACATTTGCTTTAAGCTCTGCCGTTTCGGTTTTAGAACCTGATGAGGTCATAACCGTAACCTCAATCATATCCCCCGCCTTACATTTCTCGATTATATCAAGAACTATATCAGAATCGGTGATTTTAATTCCATTTATATGAGTGATGATGTCACCCTTTACAACCTTTCCGTAAAGACCACTGTCTTCTGCAACAGAATCAATCAAAAGACCAACCGTCTTCTGATTATTTATTTCGGCGGTAACAGAATCTATCATACGATAGGTTATACCAAGCTTTGCTCTTGTTTTTACCTTTTTGTATTCAACCAATTCATCAACTATACGTTTTACAATATCGGTAGGTATTGCATATCCCACATTATCATAATCAACGCTGACAAGCTTTGCAGAGGTCACACCTACAACCTGACCGTACATATTAACAAGCGCACCGCCACTACTGCCGGGATTTATAGCGCAAGTGGTTTGCAATACACGAGCGCTGTAATTTGTTGTTGACTGAATACGTCGGTCAAGCGCAGAAATTATACCCTCGGTAACACTTGAGGGTTCGGTAGCCTGTCCCGGTCTTCCGATTGCGACAACCCTTTCGCCATAAAAAAGCTCATCGGTATTCGCAAATTCTGCCGGCTGAAATTTCTCCTTCGCATTGACAATTTTCAAAACAGCAAGATCGCTGGTCTTGTCGCCCGCAACATATTCTGCTGTATATTCCTTTGAATCGTGGGTATATACCTTAAACATTGGAGATGAAATTTCGGAATATATATGGTCATTGGTTACTATATATCCTTCTTTTGTGAATATTATTCCGCTTCCCTGAGCAGCTTCACCTGCAAGGTTGTAAACAGTTATACCTACTATAGATTTGTTGACCTTTTCATAAACCTGTGCAACCGTCATTTCATCGGTTTTGGCAGGCTTTTGAGAAAGCTGCAACGACGATTTTGCAGAGCTTTTGCCGGTGGTGAAAACACTGTTTTCACCCAAATTGTATCCGATAAATGCCGCCGCAGACAAAGCTATAACAAGCGCAATAATAAAAGCGAAAAATTTAATTCCTTTTGACATTGGCTTGTAATCCTTTACAGGAGCCTGAGGCGAATAATTGATTTTATTATATACCGCAGAATAATCACTTGCGGTCTCTTTTTTTACAGGCTCGGCAAAAACAGGCGGCGTTGGTTGAAATGCCGGTTGTTCATAAGCTGCTCCTTCAGGTATGGCTGTCGGTTGCAAAGCGCTGTCATTTATCGTTTCGATATTCTCGACAAAGCCATCCTCCTTCATTGCCTGATCATTATCATTGTTGTTTAAAAATTGATCCATTATTTTGCTCCATTCGAAAATTGCTGTTTATATGGTAAGGTCACCTTAAACGAGGTTGTTTTGTTCTCTATAGATGATACCATTATTGTTCCTTTATGTGCTTTTACAATAGTTTTAACTATATAAAGTCCTATTCCCATACTGTTTTTAGATGTGGAACGTGATTTATCAACCTTGTAAAACCTTTCAAATATATAGTTTATATCCTTTTGCGGAATACCTTTTCCGCTGTTAGTCAATACAAAAACCGTTTTGTCAGGCTCATTTTTAAGCGTGAAACAAATTTTTCCGCCCTCGTCGGTGAATTTGATTGCATTGTCAAGAAGATTATACAAAACCTGATGTATCAAATCCTTGTCCGCTTCAACAGAAACATTTTCCAAAGCATCAAGCCCGACTATTTCAATGTGCTTTGCTTCGATTCGCTGTTCTTGGCTGATAACAGTAGTGAAAACCAACTCACGTAAATCAAAAAGCTCCAGCCTCATTGCCATTTCGCCCGATTCAAGCTTTGACATGCTAAGCATTGACTCAACCAAACGAGAAAGCCTTTTTACCTCTTCTGACACAATTTCCAAATAGTAATTGTGCTTTGAGGCATCAATCGTTCCGTCTAAAATTCCGTCAATGAAGCCTGCAATTGTAGTCATAGGTGTTTTAAGCTCGTGCGATACATTGGCAACAAAGCTTTTTCGCATACCTTCAAGACTCGCAAGATTATTGGTCATAGTATTAAAAGCTGCCGACAGCTCACCTATTTCATCGTCACTTGTAACCGGTATTCGCCTTGTAAAATCGCCCTTTGACATAGCACGTGCCGCCTCTGACATAAGCTTTAACGGTTTTGTCATTTTATAGGTTAGAGCATAAATTACAAAAAACATTACGAGAAGCGGAATAATTGCCGAAATCAGATAAAGCTTTGATACGGTAGAAATCATACCTTTTATCATCGAAATAGAAGCGGTGGAGAAAACCGTACCGTCTATCTTTCCTTTTTGGTTCTTTATATTTACTGCTACAACATAATGCGGTTCATCATATATACCGAGCTTTGAAAGTGTCAATTTATCGCTTTTTGGTATTTTTTCAATATCCTTTTGGGAAATATTTTTCTGTGTATGCAGGCAATTACCGTTTTGATTATAGTCCTCGCAAGAGCAAAGCAGAACCTTGCCTTTTGTATCGCAAATGAAAATATCTGATTCCGAAACCTTTGATGCTGTATGTATAAGTCCGATAATTTGCGGTTTTGTTACGTCTTGATAATCTTCGGCATTTTCTATAAATTCAGTTACCTCTTTGCAAGCTATTGACAAGGTGGCAAAATGCTCACCTGCGACATAATCGTTAAGTACAAAGGTAAGTATTAAAAGCAAAATTGTGAGGCTTGAAATAATAGTAATTGCAGCCGTTAAAAAATATTTTTTAAATAATTTTAATCGCATACTCTTCCTCTATGATTAGAATATCATACTTTAAATGCTATGGCTTTAAAATTTCAAATTTATATCCCACACCCCATACTGTTTTAAGAGACCATTCCTCCGACACGTTTTCCAGCTTCTCACGAAGTCTTTTTACGTGTACGTCAACCGTTCTCGAATCACCGTAATAATCAAAGCCCCAAACCTCATCAAGAAGCTGGTCACGTGTATATACACGGTTGGGATTGCTTGCCAAATGGTAAATAAGCTCAAGCTCCTTAGGTGGCGTATCAACCTTTACACCATTTACCACAAGCTCATAGTTAGTAAGGTTTATACGTAGCTTATCAAAGCTTACCTCTTCTATGTCATTTTTCTTTTCCTTATCTGCACTTCGGCGCAAAACTGCCTTAATTCTTGCTACTACTTCCTTTGTTTCAAAAGGCTTTGTAACATAGTCATCAGCACCAAGTTCCAAACCTAAAATTTTATCAAAGGTTTCTCCCTTTGCAGTAAGCATTATAATCGGGGTTTCCATTGTTTTTCTGATTTCTCTGCAAACCTGCCATCCATCAAGGGTAGGCAACATTATATCAAGCAAAATCAAGTCGGGATTCTTATCCTTTGCAAGCTTTACAGCTGTTTCGCCGTCGTTTGCAACAATTGTTTCATAGCCTTCTTTTTCAAGATAAAGACGAAGCAACTCGCAAATATTTACATCGTCATCTACAATTAGTATCTTGTGTTGCACTGCAATCACCTTTCAATTCCAAAATTTATACACCTTATTTGATTGGAACAATCACAACAACATAATATAATAATATTATTACAAAAGTATGAATAAAAGATAATAAAAGTAAAAACCGCCCTTTCAAAAAGAGCGGTTCAAGCTACAAAATTATTCAGCAGCTTCGGTGCTTTCTTGTTCCTTCATCTTTGCAAAACATTCACTACAATAAACGGGACGATCGTCACGTGGAACAAAGGGCACTGTAGCCGTACCGCCGCAAGCAGCACATACTGCCTCGTGCATTTCTCTGGGAGCCCTTGCTGCGTTTTTACGCTTGTCACGACAGGGCTTACAACGCAACGGCTCGTTCACAAAGCCTTTGGATTCGTAAAACTCCTGTTCTCTAGCTGTAAATACGAATTCCTCTCCGCACTCTTTGCAAACTAGTGTCTTGTCTTCAAACATCTTTTTTACCTCTCTTGGATGATTTTTTAGCCCCGGACGGAATCGCACCGACATCTTTGTTGTTCAACGCTCTGCTTTTTAAGCTACATGGGCATATTTAAACAGCAAAATGCTGTTATTTCCTCAATTTTTTGCGAATCCTTGCCAACGAGTTATCAACCGCTTTTTCTGTGGTGGATAGCTTTTTGGCAATATCGCAATACTTTTCTCCCGCCAAGTAAAGCTGTAACACACTATACTCCAATGCCGACAATTCAAGCTTTATCGTGTCGGCAAGGTTTTTATAATCCATTCTGTCAAAAAATATTTTTTCAGGACTGTTGCTGTCAACAACCTCAACCTCCTCGATAGAAGTAATCAACTCCTCGGGGATGTTTTTTTTGCGACGGTTTGACTTCAAATAATCTAAAACCGCACGCTTAATACACAAATTGGCAAAAGTAGAAAAGGAAGCCTTTTGTTCATCATAGGCCTTTACTGCAGAATAAAGCGCCATAGTTGCTTCCTGAACAGCATCCTCTGCACAATCCTTGGGACAATAGTTGTTGATATAATAAAATATTGTCGTGTTGTAGCGAGAAATTATAACATTGAGCAGCTCATAATTCCCGGCTTTGACCTCCAAAACAATTTCTTCAACAGTCAAATTTTCGTAATTTTCGACAAAATTATCTAACATTAGGGCTCCAAAACAGTATTTCTATCCAAATATAACATTATAATACCTTAATTGGAAGCAAAAGTCAAGGAGATAAATATTTTTTTGTCAAAAAGATGAAAAGCCGATTTAATTTATTGACAAATAAGTCAAAAAATATTATCATATACATGTATTATTATATTATTTGCTTTGGAGTGGTGGTTAAATGATTAATGAAAAATACCGTATTTGGTGTGAAAAAGCAACCAATGACCCTGATTTAATTGCAGAGCTTAAAGAAATGAGCCAAAACGAAGAGCTTATTTCTGACGCATTTTATCAAAATTTAGAATTTGGTACAGCAGGACTTCGTGGAATTATTGGTGCCGGTACAAATAGAATGAATATTTATACCGTCAGCCAAGCAACACAGGGTCTTGCAGCTTATGTAAACAGTGTTACAAAAAACGGTAGTGTCGCAATCGCTTACGACAGCCGTATCAAATCTGACACCTTTGCACGTGCTGCTGCTTCTATTTTTGCAGCAAACGGAATAAAGGTTTATCTTTACAGCGAGCTTGTGCCCACCCCTATGCTCTCCTTTGCTGTAAGAGAGCTAAAATGCGACGCCGGTGTTGTAATCACAGCCAGCCACAACCCCGCAAAATACAATGGATACAAGGCTTACGGTCCCGATGGTTCACAATTGGGTCCAAAGGAAGCTGATTTTGTCCTTTCCATTATGCAAAGTGTTGATATTTTTGACGGTGTTAAAACAACCGACTTTGACAAAGCGGTAAACGACGGAATTATTGAGTATATAAGCGATGAGGTTATAAATAAATATCTCGATTTAGTTGAAAAGCAAAGGGTAGAAAAAGACCTTGACACCTCCTCCTTGAAAGTTATTTATACACCCTTAAACGGAACGGGTAACAAGCCTGTGAGAGCTATTTTAAAGCGTATAGGCATTAATGATTTAACGGTTGTGCCTGAGCAGGAAAACCCCGACGGCAATTTCCCGACCGCACCATATCCAAATCCCGAAATCCGTCAAGCTTTTGAGTGTGCGCTCAAAATGGCAGAGAAAAACCCTGCCGACATTTTACTCGCTACCGACCCCGACTGTGACCGTGTAGGTATTGCAGTCAGAATTGATGGTGAATATAAACTCTTTACCGGTAACGATGTCGGTGTGCTTTTAATGAATTACATTTTAACAAGAAGACAAGCAAACGGAAATCTGCCTCAAAACCCCGTTGCAGTAAAGACCATTGTTACTACCGAGCTTGTTCAAAAAATCGCCGATAAATACGGTTGTGAGCTGATAAATGTGCTTACCGGCTTCAAGTTTATCGGTGAGCAAATATCTCTTCTTGCTCAAAATTCTTCTTCCGAGCGCTATGTTTTAGGCTTTGAAGAAAGCTACGGTTATCTTATCGGAGACCATGCACGAGACAAGGATGCCGTCGTAGCCTCAATGCTAATTTGTGAAATGGCAGCTTACTACAAATCTATAGGTAAGACCTTAGGCGATGTATTAAATGAAATTTACGAGGAGTTTGGTTTTTACTTTGCCGCACAAAAAAGCTTTACCTGTGAAGGTCAAAGCGGTATGGCAAGGATTAAGGAGATTATGGAGCAGCTTCGTACAAATCCTCCAAAGGAAATTGAAGGCAGTCGTGTCATTAAAATCAACGATTACGGAAAATCTGTTTCCTATGACCTTGAAAACAACAGCGAAACTGTTTTAACACTTCCGAAATCAAATGTTATTTGCTTCTTTACGGAAAACGGTTCTTCCTTAATTGTACGCCCATCAGGAACAGAACCCAAAATCAAAATTTATGTCTGTGCTGTAGGTACTTCCACCCAAGACGGTGAGGCAAAGCGTAAAGCTTTAGTAGAGACGGGAACTAAAATTTTAGGTTTTTAAAATTTCAATATTCAATATACAAACAAAATAGGCAAGCCGAAAACGGTTTGCCTATTTTTTCTTATTTTGTATTTTTGGACGTTATTTTAAACTTTTTGTCCTTTGCAGTAACTGAAATTTCCGAAACCTCGCCTTCGGGATTATCAATTATAATATCGACTATCTGTGATTCTATCTCACGTCGAATAATATTTCTGATTTCTCTAGCTCCCCTTTTTTTGCCGACACAGCGTGTTGCCAACAAATCACACGTTTTCTTATCATACACAAAGTCTATTAGCTTTTCGGAAATTGCTTCCTTTAATTCATCAAGCATCAACGCCGCAATTTTAGACATACTTTCTTCACTCAAGGGAGAGAAAACAACGATTTCATCAACACGAGCAATAAATTCCGGTCGTAAGAAGCCCTCAAGTGCTTTTAATGCCTTCTCACGAGAAACATCGGCAACTGTTTTACCAAAGCCTAATGGTGTATCGTTTTTATCACTTCCCGCATTTGAAGTCATAATGATGATTGTGTTTTCAAAATTTACAGTTCTACCTCCGGCATCGGTAATTCTGCCGTCATCAAGAATTTGAAGTAAAATATTCAGCACATCGGGGTGTGCCTTTTCGATTTCATCAAAAAGCACTACCGAATACGGCTTTCTTCTCACCTTTTCGGTAAGCTGACCCGCCTCATCAAAACCGACATATCCGGGAGGCGCACCAATAATACGTGATACGGAATGCTTCTCCATAAATTCCGACATATCAAGTCTTATAAGTGTTTCGGGAGTAGAGAAAAGCTGTTCTGAAATAACCTTTGCAAGCTGGGTTTTTCCGACACCCGTAGGACCTACAAAAATGAAAGAAGCCGGTCTGTGAAGTTTTCCTGTTTTTACTCGTGAACGCTTGACAGCGGCGGAAACCAGCCGTGTTGCCTCCTCTTGACCGATAATCTGTTTATTAAGCTCGTTTTCAAGCTCTGCCAATTTTTTAAGGTCGCTTTCCTGCACCTTTGTAGCCGGAATACCTGTCCAAAGCTCAATCACCTTTGCAATATCCCCATCGGTCACTGTGTTATTGGAGGCAGGCTCATATAAAAGCTCTGCTTCGTTTTTATATTTTTCAAGCTCCGCTTTTACAAGAGCTAACTTTTCGTAATCAGGATTTTCTACATCAGCCTCTAATTCCTCAAGCTTTACAGAACACTCTGCAACCTTTTTATTGGCAACATAAAGGTCATCAATAGCCTTGTTTTCAAGGCTTGCACAAGCACACGCCTCATCCAAAAGGTCGATTGCCTTGTCGGGCAAATATCTGTCTGTGACATAACGTTCGGATAAAATAACCGCCTTTTTTACAATGCTGTCGGGAATTGTAACACCGTGAAAGCCTTCATAATAGCTCTTGACACCCATTAAAATTTCTTCTGCCTCTTTTAAAGAGGGCTCTTCAATAGTGACGGGTTGGAAGCGCCTTTCAAGTGCCGCATCCTTTTCAATATATTTTCGGTATTCCTTGAAGGTAGTAGCACCTATAACCTGGATTTCCCCACGTGACAAAGCAGGCTTTAAAATATTAGCTGCATTCATCGAGCCTTCTGCAGAATCGCCTGCTCCTACCAAATTATGAATTTCATCTATAAAGAGAATTATATTGCCGGCATCCTTGACCTCTTCGAGCAATCCTTTAACACGGCTTTCAAACTGTCCTCTGAACTGTGTACCGGCAACAAGTCCTGTAAGGTCGAGTAAATGAATTTCTTTATCGAGTAGTCTGGCGGGAGCTTTTTTATTTGCGATTTGAAGCGCCAAGCCTTCTGCAATGGCAGTTTTTCCGACACCCGGCTCACCTATAAGGCAAGGGTTATTTTTACTGCGCCTTGATAGGATTTGTATTGTGCGGTAAAGCTCCTTGTCTCTACCAATTATAACATCAATTTTGCCAAGCCTTGCTTTTTCGGTAAGGTTGGTGCAATATTGGTCTAAAAACCTGCGCTTTTTCTTTTTGGGAGCATCCTTTTTAGACTTTTTATCATCCTTTTCGGTATCTGCTTCAGGCTTTTCACCGCCTAAATTGCCGAAAATTTTATTAAAAAACGGCATAGCAGGAGCAGTTCCTAAATCAAAGGTTTCATCATTTAAGTCGCTGTCATCCATATCGTCCATAGGCATTAAGTCCATAAACTGCTCGCTCATCTGTTCAATATCCTCATCGGATATATTCATACGCTTGAGCATATCATCAACCGGCTTAATACCCATTTCTTTAGCACACACAAGACAAAGTCCCTGCGGTTTCTGGTCAGGTTTTGACATGTCCGACATAAAAACTACCGCCGGACGTTTCTTACATTTTGAACAAAGTTGCATAGTTAATTTTTATCTCCTTGGAATTAAAAAATTTTTGATAATAAATCAAAAAGTATGGAAGCTGACAGATTTGTGGGGGTAAATATCCAAAAACCGTCACTTTCAAAAATCAATAGAAAATTTATTATAAGGCAAAAAACCGCCGCAATAATAATACCCTTTGGAATACCGACAACCGCTCCCAAAATACTGTTAACCTTTCCGATAATACTAAAGGAAAAGAGCCGATTGAGCCAACGTGCCAAAATTTTAACAACAAACATCAATATGAAAATCAAAATGAGTGTAACCATTATTTCAATCATCTTGACAATAGTAGGCTTTAAAACCTTTTGCGAAGCCTCAATTACTGCCGTTTCAGCTCCTCTTTCCATATTAGAGGTCACAGTGTTATCAAAAGCTTCAGCAGTTATGCCGATTTTTTCGGCATTTTCCTTTATAAAGGGTGGAAGTGACTCGTAAAATCCGGTTCCCTTTTCATTAGTATAATCCTTTGCACTCTCAACAATGGAGGGTTCAATCGCCTTGTCGTAAATATAGTCAGAAATCGGAGTGCTTAAAGAGAATGCCAAAACAAAGGCTAAAATAAAACCTACAATTTCCACAAAAACCGCAACAAAGCCCTTTTTAGCCGAAAGAAATACAAACAAAAGAATAATCAGAAATAAAATTAAATCAATTATAATTCCCATTATCCTGCTCCTTTCAGAACTTTACTTTTTGTATCTCGCCGTCTGTTATAACAGCGATTGTGTCGGAGGATATTATAAATATATTTTTTCCACCAAAGCCACATGCCGATTTCATAACAGTTTTTCCGGTTTCATCTAAGCGCAAAAGCTCGGTTTCGCTCATACAGTAAACATTTTTTCCATCTGCTGATATATCACTTATTGTTCCCTTATAACCAAATTGATATTTAACCTTGCCAAACTTGTCAAGAACTACCACTCGGTTGTCAGAACGGTTGTTTTCACGTGAAAAGACAGTTATGTAACCATTGTCAGTAGAATCAAAAAACATTAAATTATAGTCATTTTCGTAGGAATTGCTTTTGAAATTTCTCCACTTATATGATTTGATTTTTCGGTCGGTTGCTACTGTGAAATAAGAAGAAAACGATGTATCTATTGTGCGAATCAGAGTGTTATCAAAATTTTCGGTATATTCCGGTGTGGCGGAATCGTAACCCAAAACCGAAAGCACCGATTTGAATTTGCTGTCAGCAACATTTAGTGTTGCTACGGCTAATTTTTTTCCGTTACTCGAAAGTCCGATAGCATTTATTATATCCTTTGCGGAATACCACTCATAAATACTGTTTGCTTCGTCATCATAAACCGTAACGGCTGATGTGTATTTTTCATTGGTTGTCGCAACGGCAAAATTGCCTGTATTTGAAACGGCTGCCGTAAGAATTTCACTCTGTGTTGAAAGTGTATGTACCACATTGTTAATATCAAACACATAAAAGTTATTACCGCCTTGGTCATAAACCAAAGAACGTGAAGCACTTGTTTTAAGTACAGGATTTTCAAATCCGTGCTCAAAGCTTAATACCTCTTTACCCGAGCTTGAATAAACTGATATATGTGTATTGGTGAGAAGATAATAATATGAGCCTTTGCTGATGGTGTTGATAGTTTCGGTGGATTTAAGCTCAATAGGATATGAACCCGAGCCCATAAGCGCAGAGCGGATTTTTATCGTTTCAACAATTCCTGCAGGAAGAGCCATCTCTAAAACAATCAAAAAAACTAAAACAACCGCCGCAAAGCCACCGAAAATTTTAACTTTGCGTTTTCTTTCTCGGCGTTTTCCTTCAACAACCTTCAAATTTTTGCTCTTTTGATAAGAATCTATTTTTACTTGCTCATTTTCTTTTTCTGATGCAGCTTGTCTTTTATTCTTTTTGGGACGTGGCTGTGAAAAAGAAAATCTGCTGTGCTTTTTTTTCTTATAATCAGGCATAATTTTTCCTTCTAATAATAAACTTTTTCCAAAAACAGTCCGTTTGGCGGAGCAGTGATGCCGAGAGCCTCTCTTTTTCGGTTTTCAAAAACCTCCTCCACTTTTTCGGGGGAAATTTTACCGTCGGATACTTCGACTGCAGTGCCCACGATAATACGCACCATATTGTAAAGAAAACCGTTTGCAGTAACCGTCAGAGTCACCATATCACCATTTTTTTCTGCATAACACTCACTTATCGTTCTCACTGTATCCTCAACACTTCTTGCCGAGGAGGAAAACGCATAAAAATCGTGTGTTCCAATAAGCGTTTTGCAAAACTCGTTCATAAGGTTTACGTCAAGCTTTCTTTCAATTTGCCAAGAATAGCGTGATAAAAAAGCATCCTTTTTGGCACTGTTTAAAATATTGTAAACATAGGTTTTACCCTTCGCTGAATATCTTGCGTGAAAATCTGGTGTTGTCTCTTTAACCGATTTCACCGCTATATCGTTTGGAAGATATGAATTAAGACCTCGCAAAAATGCAGAGTCGGGAATCGACTTTTCACAGTCAAGATGACAGAAAAACTGTCGTGCGTGAACACCGGAATCGGTTCTGCTGCAGCTTGTAACCTGTGTCTTTTTACCAAGAAGCTTAAAAAGTGCGTTTTCGACACATTCTTGAACGGTAAAAGCATTCGGCTGAATTTGCCAACCGTGATAAGCGGTGCCGTCAAAGGACAATTCTAACAATATTCTTTTGATAAGCCACCGCTCCTTTCGGTTAAAATACAACATTAAGTGCAATAATACCCGCACACATTGAGGTAACAGTTAAGAAGATATACAAATCTCGAATGTGCAAATGCATTTGCTTCATTCGGGTTTTGCCCTCGCCTCCGTTATAACAACGACACTCCATAGCCTCCGCCAATTCATAAGCACGTCTTACAGCGGATATAAGAAGTGGTATTAAAATCGGAATAAGTGCCTTCACCCTTTGAAGCAGACCTCCGCTTTCGAGGTCGGCACCACGTGCCTTTTGTGCATTCATAATTTTTTCTGCCTCGCTAGTGAGAGTGGGAATAAATCGAAGTGCTATGGTCATCATCATAGCAAGAGTATGAACGGCAGATTTTAGGCCTATAAACTTTAGTGGGCTCAAAAGTCTTTCTATGGCATCGGTCAAATCATTTGGTGTGGTAGTATAAGTCAGCGCCGAGCTTATGAAAATCAAAAGCAAAATCCTAAGCGCCATAAATACAGCCTTGGAAATGCCGGCTGTTGTAATCTCAATAATCCAAAATTCTACCAAAACCTTGCCGCCACTTCCATAAAAAAGGTTAATAATTGCGGTAAAAATGAGTATGGGAAGTATCGCCTTTATGTTTTTGAGATACATCTTTATAGGGATTTTTGTAACAAGAAGTATCGAAATTACAGAAACAAAGGCAAGACCTAAAGAATAAAAATTCCCAGCCACAAAAACAAAGACAATTAAAGCTATCATTAAAACTATTTTTAGTCTTGCGTCTGCTTTGTGAATTACTGATTTTGAATCATAATATTGTCCGAAGGTAATGTCTTTAAGCATTTTTATTACCTTCTTTCAGTTTTATTATTTCCTCTACAGCACTTTCGATAGTAAAAATATTAGTGTTAATATCAACACCTATTTCCTTAAGCTTCAAAAGTACACGTGTGACAATCGGAACATTAAGACCTATTTCTTGAAGTTCTGCCTCGTTTGAAAAAACCTCGGCTACTGTGCCGAATTTAAAAACCTTGCCCTTGTTCATAACAAGTATTCTGTCGGCAAGCTGTGCCATATCCTCCATTGAGTGCGAGATTATTACAACTGTAGCACCTGTAGCCTTCCGGTAGTCGGAAATAATACCCATTACATCCTCTCTGCCCTTTGGGTCAAGACCGGCCGTTGGCTCATCGAAAACTATAACCTCTGGCTTCATAGCAAGTACACCCGCTATTGCGACACGGCGTTTTTCACCGCCCGATAAATCAAAGGGGGATTTTTCAAAATATTCAGGTTTTATGCCTACAATGTCGCATATTTCCAGAACGGTAGCATTTATTTCGGTGTCACTAAGTCCCATATTACGAGGACCGAAGGAAATATCCTTAAAAACAGTATCCTCAAAAAGCTGATATTCGGGATACTGAAAAACAAGACCTATCTTCGAACGAATTTTCCTTATTTCCTTGGGGTTTGTCCAAATGTCCTCGTTTTTAAATAAAATAGTACCATCAGTAGGCTTCAAAAGTCCGTTGAGATGCTGTACCAAGGTTGATTTTCCGGAACCCGTATGTCCTATTATACCCACTATTTCTCCTTCTTCTATCGCAAGTGACACATCACTTACTGCATCATTTGTGAAAGGCGATGATCCGGAATAGGTGTGGGTTAAATTCTTAATTTCTAAAATTGACAATCTATTTTTCCTCCAACCGGGGCGCTTTTTTAATTTTTAGCGCTGTGTCGTCAATAGAGATAACATTTGTATCTATTTTTAAACCCTTTCGGGATAGTTCATAAAGCAATTCGGTGGTTTGCGGTACGTCAAGCCCCACTGCTTTAAGTTTTTCAACATTTTTAAATATCTCTTTAGGGGTGCCGTCATCAATGATTTTTCCATCGTTCATAACAAGCACTCTGTCAGCCTTTTCGGCTTCCTCCATATAGTGAGTAATAAGCACTATCGTAATACCATTTTCACGGTTTAATTTTATAAGGGTATTTATAATTTCAGTCCTGCCTTTAGGGTCAAGCATTGCAGTAGGCTCGTCAAGCACAAGGCAAGAAGGCTCCATAGCGATAATCCCTGCTATTGCCACCCTTTGCTTTTGTCCGCCTGAAAGCTTATGCGGTGTAGAATCCTTAAATTCATACATACCTACCGCCTTTAAAGCGTTATCAACTCGGCGCCTTATTTCTTTAGGCTCTATCCCTAAATTTTCCGGACCGAAAGCCACATCCTCCTCCACGATAGAGGCGATAAGCTGATTATCGGGATTTTGAAAAACCATACCAACAGTTCTTTTAACCTCAATTTCTGTCGCTTCATCTTTTGTGTTGATACCGTTTACAAAAACATCGCCCTTTGTCGGCTTATTAAGGCCATTAAGCATTTTTGCCAAGGTTGATTTGCCTGAACCATTGTGACCTAAAATAACAGTGAACGAGCCTTTTTTTATATCCAATGAAATGTCATCAACCGCAGTATGAACTATTTCATCCTCGCTGTATTCATAAGTTACATTTTTTATCTCAATAATATTTTCCATTTTATCTTTTCCAAACAGTTGTATTTCCGCAAGGAAGACTTATCCCCTTACTAGTTACATAAAGTCCGATTTCATCGGTAAAAATTTCTCCGCCCCTGTCCCCAACTACGAGGGATTTCACCATATAATTCAAAATACTCGGTGACAATCCGCCTGTGTAAGAATTAAGGAAGAAGAATATTGCGTCATCAGATAAAAGCTTTCCGGTTTCAGTTAAAAGCTCGTCAAGCTGTTCTTCTAATTTCCAAACCTCACCGCCGGGACCTCTGCCATAGGAAGGCGGGTCCATAATAATTGCGTCGTACTTATTCCCACGCCTGATTTCACGCTTTACAAACTTTAAGCAATCATCCACAAGCCAACGCACATTTTTATCTGCAACACCCGATACTGCGGCATTTTCCTTTGCCCATTGTACCATACCCTTTGAAGCATCAACGTGGGTGACCTTGGCGCCTGCCTTTAAGCAGGCAACGGTAGATCCGCCTGTGTAAGCGAATAAATTAAGCACCGAAATTTCCCTATCGGCTTTTTTTATAAGCTCGGTTGCGAGTGTCCAATTCACCGCCTGCTCAGGAAAAAGTCCTGTATGCTTAAAGCCCATCGGCTTTAAACGAAAGGTTAAATCCTTGTAGTTTATACTCCAGACATCAGGAACCTTTTTAAGTGTTTCCCAATACCCACCGCCTTTATTTGAACGGTGATAAACAGCGTGAGGCTGTCTCCAACGGATGTCTTCCCTTTTCGAGTTCCAAATAATCTGCGGGTCGGGACGAATTAAAATAATGTCACCCCACCGCTCAAGCCGTTCACCCTTGTCGGCATCTATAAGCTCGTAATCCTTAAATCCTTCTACTGTTCTCATTAAAACTCCACTCTTTGTTGTGCATTGGGATTTTGAATCCCTAAATGGTCATAAGCCAAGGCTGTAACACATCTGCCTCTTGCAGTTCGGGTCAAGAAACCAATTTGCATCAAATAAGGCTCGTAAACATCCTCTATTGTGACCGCTTCCTCACCTATTGCCGCCGCCAAGGTATCAAGACCAACCGGACCGCCTGCATAATTGGTAATTATAGTGTTAAGCATTTTTCGGTCAAATTCATCAAGACCAAGCTCATCGATTTCAAATCGTTTTAAAGCTGACTGTGCCACCTCTTCAGTTATCACACCGTCAAACTCAACCTGTGCTATATCACGAACACGCTTGAGAAGTCGGTTCGCAATACGAGGAGTTCCCCTTGAACGAGAAGCTACCTCTAAAGCACCGTCTCTTTCAATACCAATACTAAGTATTCCGGCGGAGCGGATTACAATTTCGGCTAATTGCTCGGGTGTATATAAATCGAGACGAAGCAAAACTCCGAATCTGTCACGAAGCGGAGCAGTAAGCTGTCCCGAACGGGTAGTAGCACCAACCAATGTGAAATGCGGTACATCAAGTCTTATCGAGCGAGCCGATGGCCCTTTGCCGATTATTATATCGAGTGAAAAATCTTCCATAGCTGGATATAAAATTTCCTCAACATTGCGGGGAAGTCTGTGAATTTCATCGATAAACAAAACATCACCCTCTTGAAGTGAGGTGAGAATTGCAACCAAATCCCCCTGCTTTTCAATTGCAGGACCTGAAGTTACACGAAGATTTACCCCCATTTCTCTTGCAATAATTCCGGCTAACGTGGTTTTACCAAGACCGGGAGGACCATATAATAAAACATGGTCAAGGGACTCGTTTCTCTGCTTTGCGGCGGTAATGTAAATCTTTAAATTTTCCTTTACCTTGTCTTGTCCAATATATTCCGAAAGCTCCTTCGGGCGAAGAGAAAGCTCGGTTTCATCCTGAATATAGTTATAATCGGGAGAAACTATTCGGTTTTCAAAATCCATTTCCTGCTCTATCATAAGCTATATCCCCCTTGATAAATTTTG